>JAZSBI010000164.1:0-1836 GCA_045602345.1 Acutalibacteraceae bacterium
ATTAGCAACTATTAATCTCTAATATTTTTAATGTACTTATATTGATATGCAAGAGTGTATTATTATACATAGTATAAAAAAATCAAAAATGGAGCTATAAAAATGAAAATAACTGATTCAGTTTTTTATGTTGTTGTAAATGACCACAATATTGATTTATTTGAAGGACAGTATGTTGTACCCAATGGTATGGCATACAACTCCTATATTATTAAAGATGAAAAGACTGCTGTTATGGACAGTGTTGACATCAATTTCGCTTCAGAATGGCTTGATAATATAAAAGCTGTTTTAGGCGACAAAGCACCCGATTACCTTGTTGTTCAGCATATGGAGCCCGACCACTCTTCAAGTATTGATATTTTTATGCAGACCTACCCCGAAACAAAAATTGTTGCTTCTAAACAGGCTTTTACAATGATGAGTGCATTTTTTGGCACAGATTATAAAGACAGGCAGATTAGCGTTGGCGAAAATGATACTTTGAATTTAGGTGAACGCACCCTTACTTTCGTTACCGCTTCAATGGTACATTGGCCCGAGGTTATTGTAACCTACGATTCAAAAGACAAAATTCTCTTCTCCGCAGATGGTTTCGGCAAATTCGGTGCACTTGATGCAGATGAAGACTGGGCATGTGAAGCAAGAAGATACTATTTCGGTATTGTTGGTAAATACGGCACACCTGTACAGAATCTTCTTAAAAAAGCTGCCAACCTTGAAATTGAAAAAATTTGTCCTCTTCACGGCCCTGTTCTTACAGAAAACCTTTCTTATTACCTTGACCTTTACAACACCTGGTCTTCATACGGTGTTGAAAGTGAAGGGGTTGTAATTGCATACACCTCTGTTTACGGCAACACTAAAAAAGCGGTTTTAAAGCTTGAGGAAATTCTTAAGGCAAAGGGGTGCCCCAAGGTTGCTGTTACAGACCTTGCAAGGGATGATATGGCAGAGGCTGTTGAAGATGCTTTCCGTTACGGTAAAATTGTTCTTGCAACAACTACTTACAATTCAGATATTTTCCCCTTTATGAGAACCTTTGTTGACGCTTTAACTGAAAGACTTTATCAGAAGAGAACTATCGGTATAATCGAAAACGGCACATGGTTCCCCACCGCAGGAAAAATTATCAAAGGAATGTTTGAGAAATCCAAAGACATTACTTTTACAGATACCACTGTTACAATCAAATCTGCAATGAACGAGGAAAACATCAAACAGCTTGAAGCACTTGCAGATGAACTTATGAAATAAAAAATTATTCTCCCCAACATTTTGTTGGGGAGAATTTTTGATTTTTATAATTCAGGAAACACACTCGCAACTTCTTTTAGTATATATTCTGCCCGTTGCTTTTCTTTTTGATACTTCTCTGATTCTCTCACATCTGCATTTTTCCACACAGAAAGAATTTCAGGAAAAGTAAGCACAGTTTCAAATGCAGCTTTTTTGCCGTATTTATTTTTTATAAGCTCTATAATTTCACAAGGGTCACTTTCATTCCCCGAAAACAAAAAGCCTTTTGATGCGGCGAAAACACAAAGCTTTCTTGCGCTTTCTTCTTCACCCTTTTCGCCACAGGAAAGAAGGCAATCGATTCTTTTCTCAACTTCTTCCAAAGAAAGTGTAAAAGCTTGTACCATCAGGCAACCAATATCTTTTTGAGAAAAGCCTCTTTTCATAAATGACGCAACGTAACCGCCAACGATTTTGTCAACATCCTTGTTAACTTCGTTTGGTGCAGTTGTGCTGTCTAAAATCCATTGTGGAACAAAGTTTTTGTTTTCATTACTCATATTGTTTTACCTGCTTCCTTAACAATCAAATCAACAC
>JAZSBI010000165.1:0-8463 GCA_045602345.1 Acutalibacteraceae bacterium
ACAGAGATAGAGCAATGAAAATACTTCGTTCCCGTTTGCTTGAAGCAGAAAGGGAAAAACAAAATGCAGAAATTGCAGATGAACGCCGTTCCCAAGTTGGTACGGGTGACAGAAGTGAAAGAATCAGAACATATAATTTCCACCAGGGAAGAGTTTCTGACCACAGAATAGGTCTTACCCTTTATAAAATTGAAGCAATTATGAATGGCGACCTTGATGAAATTATAGATGCACTTATTACTGCAGACACAGCAGATAAATTAAAAGTATCAGAGGAATAAATTTTGAACACAGAACTTGTAAAAATAACTGCACAGGACAGTGACGATAAATTTAAAAGGGCAATAGAGCTTCTTCAAAAGGAAGAAGTGGTTGGTATGCCTACAGAAACTGTATACGGACTTGCAGGAAATGCCTTTTCACCCCTTGCAGTTAGCAGAATTTTTGAGGCGAAGGGCAGACCCACCGATAATCCTTTAATCGTTCATATTTCCGAGTTTTCTGAAATATATCAATTGGTTAAAGAGGTTCCCGAATCTGCAAAAAAACTTGCAGAAAAATTTTGGCCCGGACCGCTTACAATAATCCTTCCAAAGGCAGATAAGGTGCCTTATTGCACAACCGGTAACCTTGATACGGTTGCTGTTCGTTGTCCTTCTCACGAAATTGCAAGAAAGCTTATAAAATTAAGCGGTTTGCCTTTAGCAGCTCCATCTGCAAATTTGTCAGGTAAACCAAGCCCTACAAAAGCAGAGCACGTATATGAAGATTTAAATGGCAGAATACCTTTAGTAATTGATGGTGGTGCCTGTAGTGAGGGCGTAGAATCAACTGTTATCACCCTTGTAGGCGAAAAACCAAGACTTTTAAGACCGGGTAATGTGACAATTAAAGAGCTTATGAGTGTTTTAGGTGAGGTTGAAGTTGATGACGCTGTTTTAAATCCTCTTAAAAAGGATGAAATTGCAGCATCTCCGGGTATGAAATATAAGCACTATTCACCCGAAGCAGAAATTATACTCGTCAGAAGTTCATATGCGGATTTTTGTAAGTACGTCAATCAATATGCATCAGATGGTGTTTATGCAATGATTTTTGATGATGAGGGTATGGACCTTGATGTACCTTACATTACATATGGTTTTGAAGACTATAAATTGTTGTCTCGCTTTTTGTTTGATGCTCTTCGTGAACTAGACAAAAAAGGTGTAAAAAAATGCTTTGTAAGGTATCCGGATGAAGATAATGACGATAATCTGGCAGTTCTTAACCGACTTTTAAGAGCCGCAGGCTTTAATGTGATTGATGTTTGAGGTGTAACGTTGAAAAAACTTGTTGGTCTTACAGGTAAGACGGGTGCGGGAAAATCCACTGTTTCTGCACTTCTTAAAGAAAAAGGGGCATATATTATTGATGGTGATATTATTGCAAGAGAAATTCTTGAAATAAACAAATCACTTTTGCCAAAGCTTTGTGAGTCTTTTGGTTGGGATATCCTTGAAGAGGATGGCGTTACCCTTAACAGAAGAGCACTTGCAAGAAAAGCATTTTCTTCACCTGAAAATACAGAAATACTTAACTCTGTAATGCATCCTGCAATCAATACGGAAATAAAAAAACGTGTTGAGAAAGCGTTTTTGCAATTTGAAACTGTTATTGTTGATGCAGCAGCAATAATTGAATCAGGTTTTGCAGATGAGTGCGATGTTTTATTGGTGGTTCATGCCCCTGAAAATGTGCGCAAGGAGCGCATAATGAAAAGAGATAACTTAAGTGAAGAGGATGCTCTTGTAAGAATCAAAGGTCAGAAGGACGATTCTTTCTATTTAAAAAAAGCAAGTTATGTTATCTCAAACTTCTATGATCATGACTTGAAAAAACAAATTGATTCGTTGACAAAGGAGCTTTTTAATTGACAAAACAACTAATCGGAAAAAAAATTAAACTTGTTGGGCTCCTGTTGATATTATCTGTTGTTTTTATTATACTAGTAATAAACACAGTTAAAATAGGTTTGCAAACCATATATCCCAGACAATATTCAAACCTTGTGGAAGAAAATGCAGAACTATTCGGTATTGATGAGGCTTTGTTATATGCCCTTATAAAAGCAGAAAGTAGTTTTGATGAAAATGCAGTTTCTTCCGTTGGTGCAAAAGGACTTACCCAGATTACGCCTGACACTTTTCAATGGTTGCAAACAAAAACAGGTGAGGTGTATGAAGAGGATGCACTTTTTGAGCCGGAAATTTCTGTTTACTATGGTGCGTATTTTTTAGATATGCTTCTGGAAGAGTTTGGTAATACTGAAACAGCTCTTGCTGCATATCATGCGGGTAGAGGTAAAGTAAACGAGTGGCTATCCGATCCACAGATTTCTCCGGATGGTAAAACTTTGAAGAATATACCTTATGATGATACGGCTGCCTATGTTGAAAGAGTAATGCGGTTTACTGAAAGATATAAAGATATTTACAAAATGTAATGATACTGAAAGGATGATAAATATGTCAAAAGTAGAAGACCTTAAGAAGGAGCTTTTTTATAAGCCTCAACACGCAAGTTCTGTTGTTGAAGAAAATGAGGTTGCAAAAGCTGATGCCTTCGCTGAGGATTATAAGAATTTTTTAAATAATGCAAAAACTGAAAGAGAAGCTGTTTCTGTAGTTCTGGAAGATGCAAAAAATAACGGATTTGAAGCATTTAACCCTGAAAAGCAATATAAAGCAGGGGATAAAATTTACTATGTGAACCGTGACAAAGCAATTATTCTCGCTGTTATTGGTAAAAAGAGTCTTAAAGAGGGCGTTAAAATTGCTGCCGCACATATTGATTCACCCAGACTTGACCTTAAACCCAATCCCCTCTATGAAAGTGATGAGCTTGCTCTTTTCAAAACCCACTACTATGGTGGTATCAAGAAGTATCAATGGGTTGCAATTCCCCTTGCACTTCATGGCGTTATTGTTAAAGCTGATGGAACTAAGGTAAATGTTAAAATCGGGGAAGAAGCAGGGGAACCTAAATTTGTTATTTCTGACATCCTTCCTCACTTGGGAGCTGAGCAGGGGAAGCGTACTCTTTCTGAAGGTATTCAGGGTGAAGAGCTCAATGTTATAGTTGGTAGTCGTCCGTTTAAAAGTGATGAGGGTAGTGAGCTTGTTAAGCTTAACATTCTCAAACTCTTGAATGAAAAATACGGTATTGTTGAAAGTGATTTTTTAAGTGCAGAGCTTGAGGTTGTTCCGGCTTTTAAGGCTGATGATATCGGTTTTGACAGAGGTCTTATCGGTTCTTATGGTCACGATGACAGAGTTTGTGCATATCCTGCAGAACAAGCAATTTTCAGCATTGAAAACCCCGATTACACCGCAATAACCGTTCTTACAGATAAAGAGGAAACAGGTTCTGATGGCAATACAGGTTTGCAGTCCTCTTACCTTGTATATTTTATAAATGACCTTGCAAAAGCGAATGGCCTTGAGGGTTATCAGGTTCTTTCAAAGAGTGAGTGCCTTTCTGCAGATGTTAATTCAGCTTATGACCCTACATTTAATTCTGTATTTGAAAAGAATAACACCTCTTACCTTAATAAGGGTGTTGTAATCACAAAATATACAGGTGCCAGAGGTAAAGGCGGTACTAGTGATGCCTCTGCTGAGTATATGGGTAAAATAAGAAATATGCTTGATAAAGCAGGTGTTGTTTGGCAAATTGGTGAACTAGGTAAGGTTGATGCCGGCGGTGGCGGAACAGTTGCAAAATACATCGCAAATCTTGATATCGATGTTGTTGACCTTGGTGTACCCGTTCTTTCAATGCACGCACCTTATGAAGTTATCTCTAAACTCGATTTATATATGGCGTACCGTGCTTTTACAGAGTTTTTCAAACAATAATGTTAAGGATTTTTGAAAATGAAAAAGTTATTTAAAATTTCTTCGTTGTTTTTGTCAATAGTTCTTTTGTTGTTATCGTTTTCAACAATTGCTTTTGCAGAGGGCGAGGAAACAGAAGAACCAACAATACTTTTAGGCGATATGGATTTAAACGGAAAGGTTGATACTAACGATGCACGTTTGATTCTTCGCCTTTCCGCAAGGCTTGAAACCGTAACTGAGGAGATGCTTTCAATAGGTGATATGAACTCTGATGGGGTTATTTCTGTTGATGATGCAATTCTTGCACTTCGTAAGGCTGTGAGTGTTGGTGGTGTGGTAATTCCCGATAAAAATGGCGAAAACTATCTTACAGACGATCCGAATAATGAGTTTATAAAGTTGATTGCAAACACTTATAAGCTTGATCCGGCATCACTTGTTGCGATCTACTCCGAGCCTGATACCGGCACAAACTATGTGCTTCGTTTTAAAAAGAGTGTTATCGGAAATAATTATGATAAGAGTGTTGATAATCTCTATTATGTTTATCACATCGGTGCCGCTCCTGAGAGAAAAATCAGTTACACAAATGGTCAACTTGTTTTAGGCGACCACTATAATTGTGAAGCTGCAGAAGGTGTAATGGTTTATAACCTTGTTCAAACAATGGTTATGGAGCAGTATCCGGATTATTTTGAAGGAACCGGTGAACAATGAATAAATCCTGTATGACAAAAATCTGTCATACAGGATTTTTTTATATTTGCATTTAGGCAACATTTTTCTGCACTTAGGTAAGTTGTATAGTTTTTTTTCGGATTTGTGTTTTAATAATATTGGGAATTTTTATATTGTTTGGTTTGGTTGACTTGTGTATATCATAGATGTTATCATGTTTTTTGAGGTGATAGTGTGAAAATTGCAATATGTGATGATGAAAATTTTTATGTAGAACAAATAAAAACTATAATCGAAAACTTTTTTTCTTCAAAAAATATTGATTGTTTGATTGAATGTTTTTCTTGTGGTGAAGCTTTAGTTGCTTGTGACAAAGTTTTTGATATAATCTTTCTCGATATAGAAATGAAATCACTAAATGGAATTGAAACCGCAAGATATATCAATAGTAAAAGCAGTCATACAAAAATTTTCATTTTTACCTCTCACAACCAATATCTTGATGATGCAATGGATTTAAAAGTGTTCAGATATATTGATAAGAACTGCACATCTGAAAGAATTGTTGCGGGTCTTCAAAAAGCCTTGGAGAATTTGCAACTTACTGATATTGTAATTACTACTAAAGAAAACGAAAATATTATTGTTTCTAAAAATGATATTATTTATGTTGAAGTAAAATACAAGAAGGTTTACGTTCAAACAATAAAAAACAGATATGTTTCACGTCAAAAAATGGAATATTTTAAAGAGTGTCTGGAAACAGGCTTTTTTGCTGTGCCACATAACAGTTTTATTGTTAATATGTATCATATAAAAAAATTCAAAAGAGATTCTTTGGATTTAACGGGTGGCTACAATGTTTCGATAGCATCTAGGAAACAAGCCTCATTTAAAAAGCAGTTTATGACATTTATAGGAGAGGGATATGGAATTATTTCATCTGATACTTGAAATTTTTATGTATATAGCTGAAGCAGCTGTGTTTCTGTTTTATGCTAAAGCATTTTTTATCCAACGTCACAAAACTCCCGTCACTCTTGTTTTTGTTGGGGCGGCGTATGCAATTCTCTTCCTCGTTTATCAGCTAACTATTCCGGCATTAAACTTGGTTGCTATACCAACTGTATTAACACTAATATTTTTACTTGCTTTTAAATGTAATATAAAATCCGCTTTGTTTCATGCTGCTGTATTGCTAGTCGCCATTGGGACAACTGAAACTCTTACAATGTCTTTTAATGCGGCAGTGTTTAATGTTAATATGAGTGAGCATATTGCTAATCCTATAATTTATATAATTGACATTGTATTCAGTAAAATGGCATATTCATCAGTTGTTATGTCCATTGCCTACATTTTTTCGCAAATACATAGAAAGAATAAAAACAATAAGGTGTTCTGGCTTTTGTTTGTTTCTCCCATTTCCTCGATTTTTATTAATACGGTTTTCTTTTATTTTGATAAGTTCTTGGATTTTACTGACGTAATGTATGTTGTGTTTTGCCTAGCTTCATTTTTATTGCTTATTACCAACATAATTGTTTTCTTTGTGTATAGCTATTCACTAAAGAACACAACAGAACTATATGAACTTAAAATTGAAGCAGAAAAGCAAGCAATTGATTCTCAATATTTGCAGATTATCGAACAGAATAACAAAAACTCTGCAATTCTTATTCACGATATAAAGAATCATTTACAGCATATTAAAAGCATGAATGATTCCGAGGAAATTCATTCATATATAGAGTCCATTTCTGAAGAAGTGCAGAGTTATAGCTATATCGGTATGAGCAAGAACAAAACCTTGGACTTGCTTATCAGTAAGTACCTTAACTTGTGTCAAGGAAAAGGTATAAAAATTGATTTTGATGTTAAGACTGCAAATTTAAGTAATGTTTCTCCGATTGATATTTCCACAATAATCAATAATCTTCTTGACAATGCAGTTGAATCGGCAGAGCAAAGTGAGAATAAAAGAATATCGGTTAGTATATTCAAAAATCAAGGTTACGAGGTTTTAAAAATTCAAAACAGTTGTGACAGTACGCCACAAGCAAAAAACGGCAAATTGCTCACAACAAAGAAAGAAAAACAACTCCATGGCTACGGAACGCAAAGTGTAATTAAAACTATTAATAAATACGAAGGAATATTTGACTGGGGGTATGCAGAAAATGATAAAATGTTTACTGTTACATTAGCTTTGCCAACAGAATAAAGAAATAACCCTGCAATTTGCTTCTTGCAAACTGCAGGGTCTATTATTTTATTTAATCAACCATCCAATGATAAAATTCTTCAACGAATGTAACAAAAAGTTTCATGAAGGACATAAAACTGGGCATTTGAACTGCTTGTGCAGCCACATTTTCCAAATGCGTGCCACGTAAGGGGAGTACCTCGTGGAAGGTCTGATTAACCGTATCGTTTTGCATAAACTGAGGATATTCTTCCATATCAAAAACGGTAAGCTGTTCTTCGCTTTCGTGAAGAATTCTATAGAACTTATCGTGTCCGTCGTGGGTTGTAGAGTGAAGCATATCTTTAACGAACCAAGTGTTTTCGGGAAGGATGCAGGTTGAAGCATCTATCATTCTGTCAGGTGAAATGTACCAGGTTCCCTTATGTTCTGCCTGTTCATAATCCATGGGGAGTTGTTCACCAATATCTGCACAAGTAGCACCAAGAGAAGCGTATACTGTATCAACAGTACCGTCAGAGGTGTTCATATATGCACTTACCAAAGGTGTTCTCTGCATGTTGTAGCCTGCAACAATGTA
Source organism: Acutalibacteraceae bacterium (assembly GCA_045602345.1). Taxonomy (GTDB): domain Bacteria; phylum Bacillota; class Clostridia; order Oscillospirales; family Acutalibacteraceae; genus DTU089. The sequence goes on from JAZSBI010000165.1 coordinate 7,346, forward strand.
GACGTTCGTACCGTCTGCTTTAGCCTGATTAAGAAGCTCTTCTGCACTCTGCTGAACTTCATAATGATAGTAGTCAAGTCTGTCAACAAGAACCTGATGTTCTCCGTCGTTAATTCCCATAAACTCTTTTGCTGTTTCGTAGTATTCATGAGGAACGAAACTCCAAATACCCGGCATTGTACCGAAAATAGGAATGAGGGCTTCGTCAAAAACTCTGTCTTTAAGGTTAAGAATAAGGTTATCTGCAACACCAACAAGACCGCCTAAAACACCGCCTGCATCAAGCATTTCAAGGAGTGCGTAAAGGAATGCACCGAAAAAGTCGCTGTCCATTGAGGGAAGTGCACATTCTGCATATCTTAAAAGAGCATCCTTGTTGATTTCAACTAAGCCATTGTAAAGTTCACCTGCAACCGCAGTACCTTGTAATGGGCAGTTCTGGAAAATAATGGTTTCAATATCTTTTGAACCGTAGAGTCTTAAGTATGCCATAAAGGTAACGCCACCCATACTTGAAGCTCTGCAACGAACTGTGTCGTGTCCGGTTATTTCCTTAACCTCTTGAATGTATTGGTGAAGAAGTTTTGCATTTTCAATGGGGTCAACGCGAAAATCATAGCCGAAATAGTAGCTGTAATCAATACCGTGGTCGGCTGTGTCGGGGTGGAATTCCTCTGTTGTAACTCTTTCGTGTGAATTACCTTCGCTATCCATTGCAAGCATACCAAAAGCATTGTTAACACAAGGAATAAGTACATCGCCAAAAGCATCGTAATTCTTTGTGTTAATAAGTTCAACTGCTGCAGGGATAAGAGGAGTAAACTCACCGAGCATCTCACCAACATCAGGTCTGAAAAGCTGTTTTTCGTTTTCTGTGCCTTCGTCAAGGTAAACAGAGCCACTTCCAAGGGCAGCAACATAAATTATTGGTGTCTGACCACAGGTGCAGCTGTCATCTGCTGCAAAGCAGGGGAGAACACCGGCTACCACAAGTATGGCAGCAAGTATACAAGCTAACATTTTTTTCATAGGGTTTCCTCCTATTTCCATATTACATACAAATTTATATTAACATATATTTAATATATTTTAAAGTGTGCAATACTTATAAATTTAGT
>JAZSBI010000166.1:0-15012 GCA_045602345.1 Acutalibacteraceae bacterium
AATAAGTCTTTGCTTTTCGGCTTGTTCTTCGGCTTCTCTTTTAGCCTTTGCTATAGCTGCTTGTTCTTTTTCATAAGGAGTGTTAGCGAAAGCACCCTCGCCTATTTCTATTGCACTATTAAGTATTGTAACTGAGGTAAGATTTGTGCAACCTTTAAAAGCATAACTCCCTATACTTGTTACACTAGCCGGAATTATGATTGATGTAAGGCTTGTGCAACCCTCGAAAGCACCTTTCCAAATATGTGAATCTCCTCTAATCTCTCTCACATTGTTAGGAATTGTGATAGAGGTAAGATTTGTGCAACCATAGAAAGTGGATTGATTTATTTTTGTTATACCTTCACCGATTATAACAGTTGTGAGATTTGTGCAACCATAGAAAGCGTTCTTATCTATATTTGTTACACTATCCGGAATTGTGATAGAGGTAAGATTTGTGCAACCCTCGAAAGCACCTAACTCTATATTAGTAACACTATCCGGAATTGTGATTGATGTAAGGCTTGTGCAACCCTCGAAAGCCCCGTACTCTATGCTTGTAACACTATCGGGGATTGATATTGAAACAAGGTTTGTGCATTTTTCAAATACATGCCAACCCATATTTGTTACACTATCAGGAATAGAAACAGATTTAATTTTCAAATCTTTGAAACATTCTTTACCGATTTCTACAACCCCATCAGGAATAACTACGTCAACAGATTCCCCTTGATATTTTTTTAAAACTCCACCTTCAATAACAAAATCCTTGGATTTATCCTCATAAACATTAACTACAGCACCGTCGCCATAGTTGTGGCTTGTGTTATAAATATTAGTAACATTAAAGTATGTATTAAAATTATTTACTGCCTCTTCAACAATAAAAGCACTTCCACAATATTTACAGTTTGCAGCCTTCTGCTCTGAATTAACCTCAATAAGACCACCACATTCGGGACATTTTGCAGGTAACAACATAATTCTTCCACCTTTAAACTATATTACAATGACAATATAAGAATATACTACCATAGATTTCCACAATATTCAATTATTATTTCTCTCCTATTAAACCACAAAATCCACAAGCTTTTTAAATTCCCAAGCTTTTTACTTTTGTCAAAAATGTAGGGGATTTTGATATAAAAAGACGGCTACGAATTCGTAACCGTCGATTAATAGGTAAAGTATGTAATAATCTATTTTGCTTTAAGGCTACCCAATTGCTGCCGTTTTCTACCGAACGCTAGCGGTCGTTTCCGTTCGTTAGCGATGGCTGCCAATATAAATATAAATATAAAAATAAATAGATATAAATATAAAGTAGTAGCAGTAGAAAAATAAATATTGATATAGTTTTTGTGAAAAAATTTTATTTGAGTTTTGAACAATTTTGGGGAAGTTCTGAACATTTTTTGAACATTCCCCTGTGTTTTACTGACATTTTTTCAACAAAATCATTTTGATTCAGTCATTTGTATTTTATCTGCGGACAGGTTTGTGTTGTTAGTAACAGCGTCAATAATCTGCAAAGCGGAATCTTCGCTTAATGCACCTTTTGAAACAACAACCTGAGCAGAATTTTCATTAATAACCACAACACATTCACTTGCAAGTTTTGCGGAAATCAAGGCTTCAATATCGCTTTCAAGCTTTATCTGAGCGGTAAGCTCGTTTATAGACTGTGTTATTGCCTTTGCCTCTTCACTGCCGCTTTTGGCTTTTTCAAGGGATTCATTAAGTTTATCAATGGCTTCATCTCTTGTCTTTTGTCTGTTCATTTTTACTTCGGTGAAATAATCCGCCTCTTCACCTTTTGCGTTTACATACTTTGCCTCACCCAGATTTTGTACATATTCACTTTGAGTTGTTTCTTCCGGGGTCTGTATTGTTGGATTTTTACCGGTATAATACCAGTTAACAAATACAGCCGCACCCAATGCCACCACAAGAGTTGCTAAAATCAGTTGTCGTCTTTTAATTAAAACATTCATACGTATTCTCCCTTAATTGTTTTTCATTTTTTCTACCGAGACCTTTGCGGTACTTATATCAAAAAGTGCACAAACAGTCTGGGTTATTGCATTTTTTACTTGGGTATCCCCTGCACCTTGGGCAATTACTGCAACGCCTTTTATTGTAGGCTCATACACTTTTACTACAAGACATTCCTCGGTGCTTGAGCCGTTTTTAACAATTATATATTGTTCCTCCGACTCATATTTTACAGAATTTTCATCGTCACTTTTTTTCTCGTTATACCCTTTGGCGTAAACATTTTCATAGCAATTTTCAAGGGTTATCATAACCTTTACATCACCTGCTCCGCTGATTTTCTCAAGCAGAGCCTCCAACTCTTTTTCTGTTTTTTCTATGTACTGATTTGAGAATTGAGCAGTATCTTCTTTTGAAACACTTTCCTTTGATTCACCGCCCACAAGCTCACCTGCAAAAAGAAAAAGCATTATAAAAACCGCAACACTTATTAAAATGATGTTCTTTTTACCGATTTTGATTTTTTTCAGATTTTTAAACAAATCATTCATTTTTCACACCGACTTCTAAAATGCTTTTAAACTCTTCGGGTACCTTGTTTTTCACATTGGAAGTTTTATTTTTGAAAGCTTTTCCTACTTCAATTTTAATTTTATCAAGGTAGACGGTATTTTCCTCTTCATCAACAGAGGTGCTTATATATATTTCATATTCATTAACGCCCTCGTTTATGAGTATTTCTTTCATTTCCTCACGTATTTTCCGCTCTGTAAGATTTGCTGTATGCATAAGGGTATTGTAACTAATTTCTTCGTTATTTTCCGTTTTCACAAGTAATCTATCAATTGAAAAGTCACTTTTCACAACAGGTGCTACAACACACAATAAAAGCACGGAAACCACCACAACCCGAAGGTTTTTCTTTGTTTTTTCAGGTGAGATATACTCAAGCATTCCCCCAACAAAAGCACAAACTGCATAATTGAGTAGAACTGTTTTTACAGTATTGTTCATTTTAAACACCCTTTACAAAAATCACCACGCCAACAGAAACAACAAAAATCACGGCAGAAAACACCGTAGTTGCACACAAAAGCGTAAGAACATCTTTGAAAATGTTAAACATTCCCACACAGTTTTCTGACCCCAGAAGTTGGGAAACAGAAACAACCAAATTCAAAGCAAATATCCACCCCATCAGTTCTAACAGCGACGGTAAAACTGTTAAAACAACGGTAACAATACCAAAAACACCAACCGTACTTTTTATAAGAGAAAGGCTTGAAACAAGTGCGGAATAGGTGTCGCTGACTGCACCACCTACAACAGGCACAGTTCTTCCCACAACAAAGCGTATACCGCGTGAAGTGAGTGAATCTGCTCCGGCTCCCATAACACCCTTCAATGTAACAATTCCCGAAAAAAATGTTCCTACAAAGCCCAGAAAGAATATGTATAATTTTTTTACTGTTACAGATAGCTTCTCGCTGAACTTATACACATCAAAACAGGAGAAAAAGCCCAAAGTACACATAGCATTTACTGCAGGCTGACTGACACCTGTAAGAAGTGTTGAAAACAAAGCATCCGTCAGCACCGCCACAGAGGCATAAGAAGTGCCCAAAGCCAGATTTCCTGATGCTGAAACCAACATACAGAAAACGCCTGCAAAGGCACTTGTAAAAGCATTAAGACTTTCAAGCACGGAAAAAGATGTAGTAACTGCATTTGCCACAGGCACCGCAAGACAAAGTGCGAGAATGGAATTCCCTATTACGGAAATGGTCTGAGATGATTTTACAAAAGAAGAAAACAGCGATATTAGTATCAGTACACCTGTTGCCGATACAAAAAATTTAAAAGGAGCCTTCAAAGAACGTTGTGTAATATCAAAAAGCACTTTAAAAACCTTTGAAAAGCTAACAGAAAAAATTTTCTCAAAACTGATTTCATCAATACCTATTTCAGTTAAAATCCCTGCAGTCTGTCCATCAATTGCATCTGCAATACTTTCAAAATCAAACTCATCCTTATAACTGTCTATATTCTCTTCAAAAGCGTTGGCATTAACCGATAGCAATAAAAAAGAACTAACAATAGCAATTACAAAAATGAACTTTTTTATAATTCTTTTCATTTTTTCACCTGTTAAAAAAGGTTAAAGCAATTTCTATAACAGCTGTAAACACAGGTAATGCACAAGAAACTGCAAGAATTTTTACACTTAATTCCACCACACCCGCAACAGCACTTTCTCCGTTATCACGACAGATATCTGCTACCACCGCCCCCACTACAAGAATCCCAAAGGATTTAAACAGAATTTTTAAAGAGGTCTCGCTTACAGAAGAAAGATTTTGAAAACTTTCAAAAATCGAAAGCATATTTTCAATTTCAGGAACTATCGCCAGTACAGTTATTGCAATAAGGGTAATTTCACCCAGAATTGCAAAGGTTGGTGAATTCCGTTTAAGCAAAAGCAATAACACAACACCTGAAACAGCAAAAATTGCCAACTTTAAAATCATCAAAAATCCATCACCGACGACAAAGCATCCTTTAATTCATTTAATTCCGGAATAATTGCCATAAAAGCTATTAAAAGTCCTGCAAGCGTTAAAAGCAAAGTATATTCTTCCTTGCCTGCCTTTTGCAGTAATTGATTTAAAAATGCAACCACAAGTGCAATACCTGCGATTTTTATAATTATTGTAAAGTCCATAAATCACCTATAAAAAGAAGATTAGTACTGTTACAGCACCAAAAACACTCAGGGCTGTATTAACCTGAATTTTCTCTTTTTCATTTGTTTTCCGTATTATTAACTCATTTTCAAAGCGTGCCTTATATTCATCACATAAAGCCATTTGCCCTGATTCATCTGTAGTGCCTATTTTACCGATAAAGCCTTTAAACTCATTAGAGAGTTTGTAATCTACTGTTCTGTTTACGTATATTTCACCATCACAAAAGGAAAGATATTTATAATTTTCTTTCTTTGCTTTTGAGTAAATATCATAAAATGCTGCGTTCCTGTAAAACATCTCAGTTTTTGTAAGGTTAATAAACCTTAAAATTTCATCTAATGTATTTGTATTTTTTACTTGTTTTGTTACGTTCAACAAGCCTGAAACCAAAAAGCCTGATGCTAACATAACAACAAATATAGTTTTCAAAATGTAACCATCTCCTTGACAACACAAGGGGCTTCACGACCACATAAAACAACAGCCTTTTTAAAAGCTCCTGCGTTAACAAGTCTTTTTATGTTAGGTCTTCTCAAGACCTCTTCAAAGCTTGATCCGTGTGCTGTTGCAATAAATCCAACGCCACTGTTCACAGCACTAAGCATTGCCCTTGCCTCTTCATCTGAACCGATTTCGTCAAGCACCACAATATCCGGTGAAAGGGTTCTAACTGCAATCTCCGTCCCTATCGCTTTTGGGTAAAGGGTCAGTATATCTGTATGAATACCAACATCAATTCCATCTCCAAATAAACGTGACGCAATTTCATCACGTTCATCAATAATTGCGGTTTTCAACGGATTTAATCTGTCCTTACCTGAATAATAACGGCACAAATCCCTCAAAATTGTGGTCTTACCCGAAAGCGGTGCACCAATAATCAAAAAAGACGTACAATCTTCACCAATTTTGTCTGTAAGGCTTTTAGAACAACCGTAATATTCCCTTGCTACACGTATATTTATGCTATTAAATGATGACACAGAGTAAACTGAGCCGTTTTTCATTACAGCTCTACCTACCACGCCTGCCTTACACCCACCACGCAAGGGGATAAAGCCCTTTGCTATCATATCCTGATATGTATGCAAGGAACGACGGGAAAGATAAAACACAATTTCCTGCAAATCCTTATCATCAGTAACCATCAAATCAGTGCAAACAGAAACTGTGGGCGTTCCGTTATTCTTAATAAAATAAATATCGTTCTGAGCGTTCAGCGTTATAGGCTCACCTTGACGGAAGCGTATCTCTTTAATTTTTGTTGCAATATTTTCCGGTATTTCCTGTAAAACCGATTTGTACCTACCAGGCAAAAGAGAAATTGCATTTAAATATTCCTTCACGATTATCAGTCCTTTCAAAAAAATTTTATTATCACTTGTCCGAATTTAGAACACTTTTAATATTTTATTAAAAAAATCCACTCCAAAAACCATTGAAAGATAAGCTATAATATGATAATATTTAAGATGTATAAAAATGCTAAAAAAGGAAGAATTTAGTAATGATTTCCAAACTTAAAGAGAAACTGAAAAACTCTCCCAAACTTCAACCTTTCTACCGCACAAGGTTTTCATGGCTTGCTGCGGCTTGTACCTTTGGTATTATGGTTGTTGTTTACTATTGTTATGACTTAATCCCCTTCGGTGAAACCACAATCCTCCGTATGGACCTTTACCACCAATACGGACCGCTTTTTGCCGAGCTTTACGAAAGAGTAGTAAACTTTGACAGCTTACTATACTCATGGACCTCAGGTGGCGGTAGCGGATTTTTAGGTAATTTCTTTAACTACCTTTCATCACCATTTTTAGTTTTAATGCTCCTTTTCGGCCACGAAAACATGCCCGAAGCTATTGCTGCTATGGTCATTCTTAAAGCGGCACTTGCATCCTTCACATTCTCCTATTTCTTATCAAAAAAGAACAAAGAATCTTCCCCTCTCACCTCTGCATTTGGTGTGCTCTATGCTTGCAGCGGTTTCTTTATTGCATACTACTGGAACATTATGTGGATTGATGCTTTCTATTTGTTCCCCCTTGTTATGCTGGGTATTGAACAAATAATAAGTGAGCGCAAGTTAAAGCTTTACACAATAACTCTTGCACTCACTCTTATTACAAACTATTACATGGGCTATATGGTTTGTATTTTTTCAGTTCTTTATTTCATCTACTATTACTTCAGTAATTTTAATTTTACCGACACATATTTCGGAAAACTTGCCAAAAGAGAAAAAGGTATCAAAGGCTTTTTTATCTGGGGCTACAACAACTTAAGAAACTCAAGATTTTTTGACAACGGCATAAAATTTGCTTTTTGCTCCATTGGTGCAGGAATGCTTTCTGCATTTATGCTTTTGCCTGTTTACTTTATTCTTTTGAATTGCTCTGCAACCTCTGGCACCTTCCCACAGGAATTCAAAACATATTTCTCAATTTTTGATTTCCTGGCAAATCACCTTGCATACTTAGACCCAACTATCAGAAGTAGCGGTGAGGATGTTTTACCCAACATTTATTGCGGTATTCTTACTGTTATGCTTGTACCCCTGTTCATTTTCTCCAACAAAATTTCACTTAAAGAAAAGATTATGAGTATCGGCATTCTTGGTGTTATGTTTGCAAGCTGTTACACAAACTACCTTAACTATATCTGGCACGGCTTCCATTTCCCCAACGATTTGCCCTACCGTTTTTCATATATGTACTCCTTCCTTTTACTTTTATTCGCATATAAAGCAATAAAAAACATCAAGGAATTTACCAACAGACAGATTATTGGTGTGGGTGTTGCCACAACCTTCTTTATAATTATTGTTCAGGAAATCGGTTCAAAAAACTTCAGCGAAACAGGTGTATGGATTTGCGTTGCATTCATTGGCATTTACTGTCTTGCTTTAGGTATTCTTAAAAACGACAAATACCCTGCAATTGCCGCAGCGGCTCTTATTCTTTGCTCTGTCTGTGCTGAATACACCGTTGCAAACACCAACAATTACAGCATGGACCAGACAAAGCCGAATTTTGTAGGCGACTATGACAATTTCCAGGAAATAAAAGATAAAATTGACAACTATGAGGGTAATGACCATTACAGAATGGAATTAACCTCATTAAGAGCAAGAATGGACCCCTGTTGGTATTACTACAACGGCGTGTCAACATTTACATCCATGGCTTACGAGCGAGTTTCAAATATGCAATCCCGTCTTGGTATGTTCTCTAACTTCATAAACAGCTACACCTACCACAGACAGACACCTGTATACAACGCCTTTTTTGCCCTTGATTATGTCGTAGACAATTTTACCGGCTCAAAAGCACCAATGAATGATAAGCTTTATAAAGAACTTTTCATTGTTGACAAATATACAGCTTACGAAAACCTTTACCAGCTTCCCATCGCTTTCAGAACTAACGAAGAAATCAGAATGTGGTCCCACGACAACTCTAACCCATTTGAAGTACAAAGCTCCCTTTTCGGTTCTGCAACAGGTATTCACACTGTTTACAATGATATTGAAATTACAGATGTCAGCGGTACAGGTGCCTCCTGTAACGATATGTCCTTCAGCGATGCAGGCTGTTATCCCTTTACAGTTAACAACACCGCAGGTGCATCCCTTACCTTTAAAATGGAAGTAAAGAAAAGCGGGAACGCTTATGTTTACTTCAAAACAACCGCAAACAATGTAAACAGCATCACATATACCCTTGAAGACGGCACGGTTATTGCACAGGGTATTGATACTAAGCCCTATATTATGGATTTGGGTTACCACAAAGCCGGTGACAGCATTAAAATATATGCACCTATCTCACAGGGGACAGAAGGTTATATTTATGTTCATGGTGTTACCCTTGATGAAGAATCCTTTGAAAGAGGCTACAAACAATTAAAGGCAGATTCCCTTAATGTAACAAAGTTTGAAGACACTGAAATTGAAGGCAATATCAATGTTTCCGAGGACGGAATTCTTTATACATCCATTAACTATGACACCGGTTGGAATGTTTATATTGACGGTGAGAAGGTTGCACAAGACAAGATAGTTGATATTGGTGATGAAGCCCTTCTTGGTGTTTACATCACAAAGGGAGAGCACACGGTAGCCTTTAAATATGTTCCGCAAGGACTTTATTTAGGTTTAGGAATTTCTGCTTTGACTGTTGTTATTTTCCTTTTGCTTATTTCGATTATGAAGTCCGGTTTATTTAACTTTAATCCCCCACTTTATGTTGAAGAATATGAAGAAACAGAAGAAGTGTTGGAAAACCAACAGGAAAACACAAACCAAACAGATTCTGAAAAATTGTTCAAGGAATTTACTGTTGACATTTCTGTTACAGAAAACCTGACAGAAGAAAGCGACGCTGAGTAATTATGTTTACAAAAATAAAAAGTGTTGGTCTTTTAGGGCTTGAGTCCTATATGATTGATGTTGAATTAAACATCACTAACGGCAAATTTGCAGTTGACATTGTAGGACTCCCCGACACTGCCGTCAACGAGGCTCGTGACCGCATTATTGCGGCAATAAACAATTCAGGACTTATAATGCACCTTACATCACATTTCACCTTTAACCTTGCCCCTGCCGATGTAAGAAAAGAAGGCTCCCTTTACGATTTACCCATGGCAATTGCTGTGCTTTCCGCTACAAAGCAAATTATGGGAAATTATAAAGAAGCGGTGTTTATTGGTGAGCTTTCTCTTTCCGGTGCAGTTAAAAGCGTAAAAGGCGTTTTACCCATGGTTATTGCCGCCAAGGAAAAAGGTGTTAAAGATATTTATGTACCCTTTGAAAACTGTCAGGAGGCAGCAATTGTTGAGGGTGTAAATGTATATGGTGTGGAAAGCTTAAAGCAGCTTGTTAACCATATAAACGATATTGAAAGAATTAAGCCAGTTGAACTTATAGCCTTCAAGCATTACGAAATGCCTGATCACTTACCCGATTTCAAGGATGTTAAAGGGCAGTTTGAAGTAAAAAGAGCTTTAGAGGTTGCCGCTGCGGGTGGGCATAATGCACTTTTAATAGGTCCCCCGGGCTCGGGTAAAAGTATGCTTGCAAAGCGTATTCCCACAATTTTGCCCGATATTACTGTTGATGAAGCCCTTGAAACCACAAAGATTTATTCCCTTTCGGGCAATCTTTCAAAGGATGAGGCTATAATAAACTACCGCCCCTTCAGGGCACCCCACCACTCCGTTTCCCCTGCCGGTCTTTCAGGTGGTGGCACAATTCCAAAACCCGGTGAGCTTTCCCTTGCACACAATGGGGTACTTTTCCTTGACGAACTTCCCGAATTCAGCAGAAGCACAATGGAGGTTTTACGTCAGCCCATTGAAAACGGAACTATCACAATTTCCCGTGCTGCTTGTGCTTTAACCTACCCTTGTTCAGTTATGCTTATATGTGCTATGAACCCTTGTCCCTGCGGTTTTTACGGACACCCCACAAGAAACTGCAGTTGTCCGAAAGGTGCCCCTGCAAGGTATCTTTCAAAGGTATCAGGACCACTTTTAGACAGACTCGATATACATATTGAAGTACCACCTGTTGACTATACCCAACTTGCTGATAAGGAAGAAAGTGAAAGCTCTGCAGCAATACGCGAAAGAGTGAACAGAGCAAGACAAATACAAATTGAACGCTTTAAGGGTACGGGAATTACCTGCAATGCAAAAATGACCTCTGCCCTTACAAGAAAATACTGCCAGCTTTCCCCTTCCGCAGAGAAAACACTTCAGCTTTCCTTCGAAAAGCTTGGTCTTTCTGCAAGAGCCTATGACAAGGTTTTAAAGGTTGCAAGAACAATTGCAGACCTTGACGAAAGCGAAACAATTGAAAACAGACATATTCTTGAAGCAATTCAGTACAGAAGCCTGGACAGAAAATTCTGGAAGGCATAAAGCAACCCGATTGAACGGTATAATACCATTCAATCGGGTTAAATTTTTATACTGTAAAAGAGTAGTAGTTCATTAAGATTTCACAAACGTTTTTCTTTGTTCTGCCCATTCTTCCGCAGACACCAATATATCACGAGTCTTATGGGGATTCTTGTCGTCAAATGGGCTTATTACTCCAATTCGTTCTGCAATATCTATTGTCGCAAAAGCTTCATCTAAATTGAACCTGAAAACTCTCTGAAGGCTTGTGGTCATCGCATTACCGGATTCTACAATATAATCAATAGCTTCCAGTACTTCCTCGTCAATAATCTCCGGTCTGTATGCCGTACAACCATGGAATGCTGTTATATCTATAAACTCCGGATTCTTTGGAAGCTTTACCTCACAGAGTTTTTTACAATCTGAAAAAGCATAATAACCTATTTTGGTCACACTATCGGGAATAACAACAGACTCTATCATAAGGTCGCAGAAGCACTCAGCTGCTATTTCTATAACGCCATCAGGAATAACAACATGACAGGATTCACCACGATACTCTTTCAAAACACCACCAACTATAACAAAGTCCTTAGATTTATCCTCATAAACATTAACAACAGTACCATCACTATAGTTATGTTTTACTGTTAAATCGCCCGATACATTGTAACTTGTGTTAAAGGTCTTAATAGCATCTTCTACCACAAACGGATTACCGCAATGCTGACAAATACCTAACTTTTTTTCTTTATCAACTTCTATAAGTCCTCCGCAATCGGGACATTTAGCAGGTAGTAAAGCCATAACTATTTCTCCTTACACTTTTTTATTTATTTTCTCTCAGCATTAAACGCAGTATCTACAGACTTTTTAAATAATAAATAGTCATATTTAGGCTTCCAGTCGTCGCCAACTTCAAGGTTGCTGAATTCTTCTTCGGAAACAGCAACATTCATTACAGTAACACCTTTAAGTTCGCCATTTTCTTTGTATACAGTGTCCCAGAATGCGTGGTGACCTATGTAGGTAACGCTTTCGGGAATATAAACATAGCTGAGTGCCTGGTTATAGCTGAAGGCATCGGAGCCAATAAACTTAAGACCCTCGGGCAAGGAAATATAAACCTCACCAAGAGCTTTTTCGCTTGTAAAATGTGGGCTTGTCACTTCATCGGATTTATATGAATAAATGTTAGTAAGTGACGGAGTTGTACCCCATTGGTCTACCCTTTCGTGAAGCTTGAAAACAGCTAAGGTTTCAATAGTTTCAAGGCCTTCGGGCAAATATATAACACGAAGGTTTGCATAGTTAAAGCACATTTCGGCAAGTGTTTTAACAGAGGAAGGAACAACGTATGTCTGAATATCTTTTTCATATTCAGGTGTAACCTCATCCTTATAAAGCTCTTTTTCGTAACCGTATTTCTGACGAAGATATTCATCGTGGTCGCAAGGGTAACAAAGAAGCTCTGTTTTATCTTTGTTATAAAGAACACCGTCAACATCGCAATAATTGGGGTTGTTTTTATCAACCTCAATATTCTGCAAAGCCCAGCATGAATAAAAAGCTTTTGCATCAACAAACTCAACATTAGCACCAATTCTTATGGTCTTGATTTTATCATCACAGTTAAGTGTGAATTGTCTGACAGATGTAATTGGCTTTGTTGTGTCCTTAACTACCTCAAAATTAGTATTAGGGTCGTTGTTACCGGGAATATATTTAATATCACTAACATAGTCAATATCAAGCTCATACAGATAGCCTGTGTTACTGAATTTTGTGAACTCAATACCCTTCTCTGTTTGAGAATACTCAAAGGTATCGTTCTTTAATGCCTCAACACTGAAATAAATGGAAAGGGAAACTGCAACAATAATAACAAGAACAAATACTACTTTCTTTAAATTGTAGTATTTATAGGGCTTGTTGATATGAGGTGCTGCAAGGCCGGGCACCTGATAAGTCCATATTTCATCCTCGGGAATATCAAGCTGAACATCAGTCTGCCAATCGTTAACTTTTTTCTTTTCTTTTTTACTCATTCAACACACCCCCTCAACCTTTATAGCCACCAGAAACGGAGGCACCTTCTTCTTTGGCTTTCTTTTCTGTAACCTCGGCACGCCGCTTAAGAACCTCCATAACAAGGTTCTGTTTCTTGTTATCGTAATCCCAGAACAAGTAAGGTATTGTCATAAGGAAGAAGCCGATTGCATCAACAATTATTGGTATAACAACAATATTTCTTCTTGAGCCGTCATAGAAAAGAATTTCCCAGTTACTGTTAAATCCGTATTTAAGAAGGAAGATAGGAATAATAAGACCAACGAATGATGTAATGGGACCTGTAAACCAACCAAAAATACCTGCAAAGCTTTCAAGACGCTCACCCGACAGATACATCTGATAGTCATTGATACGTACACCCATGTCGTGACCTGCGGTGGTGGGAACAGTTTTTGTCATTTCCATAAAGAAAAGAACAACAACACAAATTGTACCGCAAAGTGCAAGGTTATCACCAAGAGTCCACATTGCAACAGCAATAATAACATTACCTATTGCACGGCTTAACTGATAGAAAATCATAATCTGCTTATATGAAAACCTCTTAAGGAAATACGGTGATAATAAATCGGGCGGAGTACCTGCAAAGGAAATAAGGGCAACTATTAATGAATATGGTAAGCCGCTAAGACGGAAGGTGTAGAAATAAAGAATGGTTGCAAAGGGAAGCATACCATTACCAAGGGAGTCAATAAGTCCCACAATGGTATTGATAAGAAGGTATTTATTCTTTAAAACACCTAACATACCGTCCCAGAATTTAATCTGAACCTTCTTTTCAATAGGTGGTTGGGGAATTCTTTCTTTGATTCTGCCTGCAAGCCCCATTGTAAATGCAGCAGAAATAATGAAGGTAACAGGAATAACAAATCTGTAGAAATTAATATCTGCCCACTCGTGACGCAAGGTACCAACAATAGCAGGAAGAATAATCGCAAGAATAGAGTTGAAAATATGCGATATTTTTACGGGATAGCTACGCACAAGAATTCTTTCCTGTAAATTGGGGCTGATTCTTTTTGAACATTCCTCAAGCACGTTACCAAAGCCGAAAACATTATATGTAGCAAATAAAAGGTTTGCAACCCATACTCTTGTGGCAACATCGGCAATATTATATACAGGAAGCCAACCGATAAGTATAACCATTATGCATTTTGGTACAACATCACAATAAAGGCTGTATTTATATCTGCCGTATTTTGGAATAAGCTTTTTACGCCAGAAAATGTTACGTGCTCCTACCCAACCAGTGTACAGAAAATGGGTACCAAAGGTTTTAAAGCATGCCGTGGCGTTCATACCCTCAAAGCTATTAAGCCGTGTTATAAACGAGCTTGATTGGTCAAACAGCATTGAATAATCAAATAATAAAGTTGAAATACCAAATGCCATCATAAGACCATAAACAAGGTAAACAATTCGCTCCGTTTTCTTGGGTAAGAAACCAAGGTTATCACAAACATACCACCATATAAGAGCTGAAATATAGCCCAATGGCATATTTAAAAGACCGATAACCGAGAATGTAAGATAAGGCAATTTGTAGTGGTGCATAATAAGGAAACAGCTTGACCAGAAGCCGATATACTCAAGGGTTTTTGAGCCTGTGTAGTTTGCACCAACACCGATAACAACGTCCTTATATTCCTTGTAAGGAACATATTTACCCTCTGCAGGAGTGCTCCAATGGTCTTTGATTTCACCGGCAAACCATTTCACCTTATCCACAGCAGAATTCACACTACCTTTACCCATATAAACTCCCCCTTTTTCATATGATATAGTAATTTTAACATAATTACATTCAAATAACAACGAATAAAAATCATTTTGGGTGTAGAATACTACCGTAGTTTATTGGTAGTGTTGAACAATTTCACCATTTCCCTTGAAAATCAATGAATATGTGTATATAATATTTAAGTACATTTCCGTCCATGGCGCAGCTGGATAACGCAGCAGATTCCGATTCTGAAGAACGGGGGTTCAAATCCCTTTGGGCGGGCCAGAAAATTCCGTACATGTAGGTGTGCGGGATTTTCACTTATTCACTCTTCTTTCTTCACTCTTCACTTAAAATTAATGAGTGTACGGAATTTCAGTGAAGAGGTAAGAGTGAAGAGGTAAGAGTGAAGAGGTTTTTACGGCACAATGAAGTTGCCCTTCAGATAAACGGATTTTATCCGCGCCTGCTTGTAATTAAATATTAAGTGTGTTACAAATACAATGGTAAGTGAGAATTTGGAGTGATAGTTGATGAAAAATAAATTTAATCTGATAGCATCGATTTTTCAATTAGTAG
>JAZSBI010000167.1:0-10377 GCA_045602345.1 Acutalibacteraceae bacterium
TGAAGAAAGTTTTGATTATAGGTGCAGGGCCTGCGGGGCTTACTGCGGCTTATGAATTACTGGACAAGTCAAAGGATTTCGAAGTCATCGTTTTCGAAGAAAGCGATGCTATTGGTGGTATTTCCAAAACCGTTAACTACAAAGGCAACCGTATGGATATGGGTGGTCACCGATTCTTTTCCAAAGTTCCCGAAGTTAATGAATGGTGGGAGAAAATGCTGCCCACCCAAGGCAGCAAGCCCTTTGATGACATTGCTTTAGGAAGAGAGTCCACAACTGTTTCAGGTGGTCCCGACCCCGAAAGCACCGATAGAGTAATGCTCCGCAGAAACCGACTTTCAAGAATTTTCTTTAAAAACAAATTCTTCGACTACCCTGTTTCATTAAAACTTGAAACCATAAAAAATATGGGGCTTGTTACTACTGTTATAGTTGGTTTCAGCTACCTTAAAACTCTTCTATACAAACGAGAAGAAAAATCTCTTGAAGATTTCTACATTAACCGTTTCGGTAAAAAACTTTATTCAATGTTCTTTGAAAACTACACAGAAAATCTTTGGGGCAGACACCCTTCCGAGATTTCTCCCGAATGGGGAGCCCAAAGGGTTAAAGGACTTTCCATAACGGCTGTTCTTAAAGATATTTTCGGCAAGATTTTCAAAAAGAAAAACAGAACTGTTGAAACCTCTCTTATTGAAGAATTTGCCTACCCAAAGTTTGGTCCCGGTCAACTTTGGGAATTAACCGCAGCTGAGTTTGAGAAAATGGGCGGTAAGCTTATTAAAAATGCAAAAGTTACTGAAATTATAAAAGATAGCGACAACAACATTACCGCTCTTGTTTATGTAAAAGACGGTGAAAAAACAACCGTTCAGGGTGACTATATCATTTCATCAATGCCCGTTAAAGATTTGGTTGCAGGTATGAATAGTGTTCCCGAGGAATACAGTGAAATTGCAAAGGGTCTCCCCTACCGTGATTATATGACTGTTGGTGTGCTTATTCCGAAGCTTAACCTGAAAAATGAAACAAAAACTAAAACTATCGGTAACATTGTGCCTGACAACTGGGTTTATGTTCACGATAAAAACGTAAAAATGGGACGTTTTCAGATTTATAACAACTGGTCACCATATATGGTTAAGGATTTACAAAACACAGTCTGGATGGGCTTAGAATACTTCTGCAACGAGGGCGACGAAATGTGGTCGCAGAGTGATGAAGAATTCGCCAAAGCCGCTGTAAAAGAAATGGTTACTATGGGGTTAATAGACAGCGAAGGCGATGTGCTTGACACCCATGTTGAACGAGTAAAAAAGGCTTACCCTGCATATTTTGACACCTATGAAAAAATGGACGATTTAAGAGTTTATCTTAATACTATTCCTAACCTTTTTTGCGTAGGAAGAAACGGTCAGCACCGTTACAACAACATCGACCACAGTATGTGCACATCCTTTGAAGCTGTAAAAAACATTCTTTCCGGTGAAACAAACAAGGATAACATCTGGAATGTTAACACGGAGAAAGAATATCACGAAGAAAAATAAATTAAAGGCATCCGAAGGGGTGCCTTTTCTATTTACGCCACTTATACAAAGTGTAATCTTTACGGGGCAACCCACCACCATTCCTCCCGAATCGTACAATTACTCCACGCTTAAAACCGTATTCAAGCAATAAGTAATGGTAAGTCCTCTTGCGGTACCCAAAATTGTTTGCTCGTTATTCACTTCGCACAATTTTGACCGCTACGCCAACTCACACTCCCTGCATCGCCCACAGGGCGCGGTCGTGCTCCTTGCCCCCCTCCTTTTCGCCATGCAAAAAAGAGGGATATGCTTGGCACTATTATAATTAATCTTCTTATTGTAATGCCTTTTTAATTATGGTATATTTTTACTATACAACTGAAAGGAGCTTGAGAATGACACAAGAATATTTCTTTCATAATGCCAAGTGGGTTGGGGCAAAAGAACGGACCCCAAAAACCTTCTCCATATTAAGAGGTTATTTTGAGCTTGAGAGCTTTGAAAAAGTTAATCTTAACATATTAGGTCTTGGCTTTTTCAAATGCTACATAAACGGAGAATGTATTAATCCTGATACATTTTTGCCGCTTTCCTCTGATTTTGAAGCAGGCTGCGACCCTGTTGATGAGGTAATTTCAGCCCATAGAATTTACGTACCCCAGTTTGATATTACAACTTTTGTAAAGCCGGGTAAAAACACCATAGCCATTCACTACGGTGGTGGCTGGTACACCTTTGAAAATCGCACCTTTGGTTTACCTAAAGCCATTTATTGCATCACTGCAGAAACGGAAACCGGCATTCAGCATTTCATATCTGACGAAAACTGCAAAATTGGAAAAAGCTATATTTCGGAATACAATTTCACCTATAGAGAACACCATAATTATAAAAATTTTGATCTTTTATGCTTGGGTGAACGCTTTGATGATACCGAATGGGAAAATGCTGTATTGACCGAGGCACTTGACACAGAGTATTGCTCAACGGACTGTCCTTGGGACAAACCGTTTATAGAGCTACCTGTTAAAGTCGTGAAATTTAATAGTAAAAGCTTTATTTATGATTGTGGTGAAAACACAACGGGCTACCCTACCTTGAAAATCAAAGCCCGAAAAGGTGAAAAGATTATTGTAAACTTCTCCGAAGAGCTTTTACCCGATGGTAGCTTAGACCCTGACCATATACACGGACAGCAATTTACAGTTATTGCTGATAATAAAATCATTTACATACACCCTGAATTTACCTGGTTTGGATTCAGGTATTTTGAAATTATCGGTAATGCCATACCTACAGGTGTTACGGTTATACATGCAGACGTACCTGTTGCCTCAACCTTCGAATGTGACAACGAAACCCTTAACTGGATTTACAAAACATTTTTACACACAATGCTTTGCAATATGCACACAGGCCACCCTTCTGACTGTCCCCACCTTGAAAGACGAGGCTACACAGGTGACGGTCAGCTTACCTGCAACGCTGTTTTAACTACCTTTGATGCAAAGGCTTTTTATGAGAAATGGATGCAGGACATTGGCGATTGCCAGGATGCTTTAAGCGGTCACATCCAATACACAGCCCCCTATCTTCACAGTGGCGGTGGCCCGGGCGGATGGGGATGTGCAATTGTCGAAGTACCTTACCAGTTATATAAGCATTATGGTAATAAGGAAATACTTTCAAAGTATTATCACAATATGAGAAGGTATATAGATTACCTTGAAGCTCATTCCGAATACGGCCTTGTTACAAGCGACAAGGAAGGTAATTGGTGCTTGGGTGACTGGTGCGGACCTAATATCCTTTACCCCGACAGAGATATTACTTCTCATAATCAGCAGGTAGTCCTCCCCGCACCTATGGTAAACACCTACTTTATGGTTAAATCCTTAAAGCAGATGTGTGAAATTGCAAAAATTATTGGCAAGGATGAAGACATAGCCGAATATGAAGAAAAAATAGAATATCGCAAGGGCGCAATTAAAGCCGCTTATTTCAATGCCTTTGATGATAATTTCATTATGAATGTTCAGGGAGCAAACTCTTTCGCTGTGGATTTAGGTCTTGGTACAGAAAACACCTATAAAAACATGGTAAGCTATTATAAAAAGCTTGGCTACTATGATACAGGTATTTTCGCAACAGATATTGTAACACGCTTACTTTTCCAAAATGGTGACAGCGACCTTGCCATTGACCTTTTAACCCACGATGGTGACCAGGGCTTTGAGCATTGGCGACAGAATGGGGCTACCACCTTCCACGAATATTGGGATTCCAACCGTAGCCGTTCCCACTCTCACCCAATGTTTGGTGCACCTGTTGCTTACCTTTTTGAATACCTTTTAGGCATAAAGCAGGAAGAAGGCACCGCAGGTTACAAGTCACTTATTATTGAACCACAAGGCATTTCCCGTTTCGGCAGAATGAGTGGCAGCATCACCACACCAAACGGCATTGTGAGAATAACTTATATTAACGATGACGGAAATGTATACTTCGCAATTACAATCCCCGAAAACACAGAAGCTGTTTTCAAATATAAAGATAAAGAAATAGCCCTTACTCGGGGTACAAACGAATTTGAAATAACATTATAAAAAGCAATGAACACAAGCCAATTGGGCTTGTGTTCATTTATTCTTGTTAACAATTAAATTTGAAGCAATAAAGTTATTGTTTGTGGTACCTCCTTTCGAAAGGAGGGGGACCATCGTTTGCGATGGTGGAGGATTCTCTACGCGAGCCTAGAGCGTAGTTGAATGGTAAGATTCAAATAATACACCGTAAGGCGCAGGCTTGCCTATACCGCTGAATTTACAAATTTAAAGTAACAAGCTTGTTATAGTTTCACCTTCGGTGAAAAGATGCTCAAGTGTTCGCGTCAAGAACGCTCCACCACCCGACCAACTTTATTGTAACACTTTATTAATTGACACGCTAAAAACTATAGTTTTAAGAGCAACAAAACAAAAGGTGGTCCCACTCTCTTCGAAGAGAGGTATGAACCACCGAAACAATTTGCATATAAGTTAGTATCTGTTAATCTTACTTGTTTTTCTCTAAATTCTTAATAACCTTCTGGTATGGCATAAGCATACCTTCGTTCATTTTGTTGCCCATTTTGGCTTTGATTTTTTGGGAAGAAAGTGCTCCACCCAAAAGGTACATAAGAAGCATCATTCCCCTTTTTTTCTGTGGGAAATCGTACTGGTTATGGGCTTTGAAGAACTTATGATCCTCTTTCATAAAGCCTTGCATAAGCCATATAAGGTCACGGAATATTTTTATACCACCCACACCATAGAAATTCTGTGGTTGGGTGTGCTTTTTTTCAAGGGCATATTCAAGAGTTTTTGCCATTTTGTCAATTTCTTGATTCGGGTTAAATTCATCTGTAGCAACGCCACAAAGGAAATTCTCGCCCGTACTTGCTCTTGCTTCAATAATGGTCTGAAGATTAATTTCTTCACTGTAATTACCGCTTACAAGGTAACCGACAGGCTTACCCATTGTTACAGAGCGGTGTCCGTTACAGAAAGAGCGGTCATCATAAAGCTTAAGCTGTGTACCCATAGAATGATCTTTAATTGTGAATGCAAATATTCTGGCCTCTGCAGAGTTAAGCTCGTTTCTTAAATAATCTGCAAAACCATCCTTGTAAATACATTCGCCGCTTGTGGCACAGTTAAGACAGCCAAGGCAACCGCCTTTAAAAGGATATTCCCTTAAATTAACAACCCTTGTTTTGCGATTTAATACCCGCTGAAAACGAGAAATCATATTCTGAAGCTGAACATCATTTTCGGCATAATCGGCTATTATTACAACATCACCTGTTTTGTTTTCTTGAGTTTCTTCGGGAACATCAACTATAGCATTTTTGGGTGCTGTAAAGGAATTCATATTCGACTCACAAATATCATTTTCAACAGCCCACATAAGATAATCAAAAAAGGCTTTTGCTTCCTTCTGTCCTTTTTCCAAGGGCAAATCGTCCATATCTGCTGAAAGACCTTTTATGAATTTCAAGCCCATTTCCTGACAATTGTCCTGAATGTATCTGTGAGCAGTTACATCGTAAAAATGCTTTGAGGTTGAAATCTGAGTTGCGTATTTCCCATTAAGATTTGTGCCGTTTCCTTTTAAAAGTGAAATAAATTTATGCAACTGATATGGTGCAAGAAATGTATAAACAGGGTAAGAAAAAATCAACAAATCCGCATCATTTATTTTCCCTTCGACTTCTGAAAAATCCTTTTCAATAGACTTTATTCTTTGCCCCACGTTAAGAAATACAAACTGATGTTCAGGGTGGAGCTTTGAAAGGTATACTGATGTCTGTAGAGTTATACTGTAATCCCCTTTGGGACTACCATTAAGAACTAAAATTTTCATAAGTTTCTCCTATAAATTTTATTAAACTGTTTTCCCCAACGCATCATAGCGTCCGCTGGACATAACTGAATTTGCGTACTCTTTTGGTGTCATTCCCGAAACACGGCGGAACACCGTAGTAAAATACTGGGAACTACTAAAAGAAAGCTTTTGAGAAATTTCAGTAAAATTCATATTATTTTCTCTGATCATTTCCTTTGCTGCATCAATCTTAAGCCTTGTAAAGAACTCCATAACACCACAGTTCATGTGACGATTAAATAACTTTTTTATAACTGACGGGGAAAGGTTAAATTCTTTGACAATATCATCAAAAACAATTCTGTTACAAACATTGCTACCAAGCCACTCCACAATTTCACTCAAATGTGCATTAGTCTGTGATACAGTTTCAGCTACACGCTGTTCACTAGAACGTATAAGGCTTATAAGCAATACTTCAAGATTCATCTTCAAAAGTTGCTCACAAGCAAAGCTCGTAGCTTTGGCTTTTTCCATTGTAACAGTGTATGGATTCCCCAAGGGAGTTGAAAAAGCCTCTTTAGCTTCTTTTATTATGTTACCTATAAAAACTTTTTCAAGTGGTGTGGTTTTTATAGCACGTCCTGCAACCAACATAAGCTCCGGACAATCGCAATCAAAGGATATTACAACCGAATTTGCCGCTTTTTTACCATCACAACGTATATTGTGAAATTCATTGGGCTTGTGTATATATAACTGCCCCATTTCAAGTTCAATTTCGTTTGAACCCGCAGTTATAAAAAGATTCTTTTTGTCTGCATATACAAGTTCCCAAAAATCATGTATTTCTCCCGAATATGCAAAATCCTTCGCATACTCAAAATAGTGAACAGTATAAACCCCATCAACATTTAATGGACAATCAAAATATGTCTTTGTGTATGCCATAAAATCCCCCCTTTTTTTTCATTTTAATATGTAAAAGCCCAAATTGCAACCAAAAACATAAAACTAACAACTAATTTTATAAGAAATATGTAAAAAACTGTGTTACAATGAAACCGAAATCAAACAAAATGGGGTGACATAATGAATAAGATAACTTTCGGTACCGGTGGCTGGCGTGCTGTTATAGGTGAAGATTTCATTTGTGAAAACATACGTCGTGTTGCAAAAGGTATCAGCAGACTTATGCAGGAAGAAAACAAAACAGCCAAACCCGTTATAATCGGCTTTGACAGGCGTTTCCTTTCCGAAAATGCAGCAAAATGGGTTGCTGAGGTTTTAACAAATGACGGAGTGAAGGTTCTTTTTATGGATCGTTCTGCCCCTACACCACTTGTTATGCACACAGTTAAGGACAGAAATCTTGACTTTGGTATTGAAATCACCGCAAGTCACAATCCCTCTAACTATAACGGAATAAAGCTTATTGTTGAGGAAGGCAGAGATGCCCCCGTTGAAACTACCTCACGCCTTGAAAACATCATAGCTGAAATTGATGATGTTGATTTCATTGATTTTTCAATCGCTGTGGAAAAAGGTCTTGTTGAATACATAGACAACCCCTTCAACAAATTCCTTGATGATATTATTGATTTAATTGATATGAAGGCACTTCGTAAAAGAGGTTTGCGAGTTCTTTTTGACACAATGCACGGCTCAGGTACATACCCCCTTCTTGTTATTTTCTACACCGCAAGATGTACCATCGACACTATGAATGTCAATAAAGACGCTTATTTCGGTGGTGTTATGCCTGCCCCCTCTGAAAAAAGCCTTAACAACCTTAAAAACTCTGTTGTAAAGGGCGGCTACGATTTTGGTATTGCTATGGACGGTGACGGTGACAGACTTGGTATAATTGATGCTAATGGTCGTTATATTAATGCCAACGAAATACTTTGTCTGCTTTATTACTATCTTGTAAAATATAAAGGTTGGCGTGGTCCTGTTGTAAGAAACCTTGCAACAACCCATATGCTTGATAAAATCGCAGAAAGCTTTGGCGAAAAATGTTACGAGGTTCCTGTTGGTTTCAAATACATTTCCTCTAAAATTGATGAGGTTGACGCTGTTTTAGGTGGTGAATCCTCGGGTGGCCTTACTGTAAGAGGGCACATTCACGGTAAGGACTCTGTTTACGCTGCCTCCCTCTTTGCAGAAATGGTTAGTGTTACAGGTCAATCACCCTCTGAAACACTCGAAAGCCTACGTAAAGAGTTCGGTGAATTTGTAATGGTTGAGGATGATATGCGTTTTGACCCCGCAATTAAGCCCGTTGTTGAAAAAACTCTTATGATTGAAAAGCAGCTTCCTGTTTTCAGCGACGAAATTGTTAAGGTTAATTACGAGGATGGCTGCAAGGTTTATTTTGAAGATGGTTTTGTAATTTGCCGTTTCTCCGGTACAGAGCCCCTTTTAAGAATTTTTGCAGAAAGCACCAATGCAGACAGGGCAAAGGACTACATCGCCACATTTAAAAAGTTTTTGTTTAATTAAAGTGTACAAGTTAAATCCTATGGTTTAGCAAAACACTTTATCCTCGCTTAGGCAGTCGTCGGAATATTTTCGGCGACTGTTTTTTCAGCAAATGTTATAAAACAACATAGTTTAATATGTTGATTTTTACAAAAAAAGAGATTATAATAGTTACACTTTAAAGATTAGAGGCGATATTATGAATATCTGGCACGATATTAATCCGGAACGAATTTCCCGTTCTTCATATTCAGCTGTTATTGAAATAAGCAAGGGTAGTAAAATGAAATATGAGCTTGATAAGGAAACCGGTCTTTTAAGACTTGACCGTGTTCTTTACACATCAACCCACTACCCTGCTAACTATGGTTTTATTCCCAGAACCTATGCTAAAGATAACGACCCGTTGGATGTGCTTGTGCTTTGCTCAGGTAACATTCAGCCCATGTCACTTGTTGATTGCTACCCTATCGGTGTTATTACAATGCTTGATAACGGTGCTCCCGATGACAAGATTATTTCAATCCCCTTTAATGACCCCACTTACAGCTCATATAAAGACATCAGCCAGCTTCCTCCCCACGTTTTTGATGAAATGAAGCACTTCTTTGCTGTATACAAAACATTGGAGAGTAAGGAAACCGCAATTGATGAAGTTAAGGGTGTACTTGACGCGGTTGCTATTATTGAGGAGGCTATAAAAGCCTACGATGAAAAATTCGGAAAATAATCCAATTTTATTGAAAAATCACTTGCATTTGAAATCGGTTTGTGGTACTATATGTGAATGTATGAAGAGAAAAAGGAGGTGCCGTAATGCCCAATATCAAATCTGCAAAGAAGAGAGTAGTTGTTAATGCAACAAAGGCTGCAAGAAACAAAGCTACTAACTCTGCACTTAAAACTGCTATTAAAAAAGCTAATGCAGCTATCGAAGCTAACGATGCAGCAAAAGCTGATGCTGTTAAGGTTGCTGTTAAGAAAATCGACCAGGCTGCTGCTAAAGGTCTTCTCCACAAGAACAACGCAGCTCACAAAAAATCACAGCTCGTTAACAAGCTTAACAAATCCAACTAATTGTTAGGATAAAGAAAAACCCCCGCAACTTAAAGTTGCGGGGATTTCTTTTGTCTTTTTTAGTTTAAACAACTTTTAGTTGAGATGAAGATGGCGAAATTGTGAGGCAATGATGTATGAAGATACTCCAAGCCAAACCAAACGGCATATTCGCTCAAACAAATGTTATTTTGCTTGGTAGAAGCCTACCTTTTTCATTACCTTATTTAATGTTCTTTGAGAAATTCTTGTTGCCATTTCTGCGCCCTTTCTCATACACTCTTCAAGGTACTTTTTATCTGCTATAAGCTCTTTGTAGCGTGCCTGTATTGGTGCAAGCTCGGCAATAACTGCCTCTGCAACTGCAACCTTAAATTCGCCGTAGCCCTTGCCCTTAAACTCCTCTTCAATTTCCTCGAAGGTTTTACCTGTGCAGCAGGAATAAATGGTCATAAGGTTGTTAATACCATCCTTACCCTCTGCATAGCGTACACAAGCATCACTATCTGTAACAGCAGACTTAATCTTTTTCATAATAACGCTTGGCTCATCGAGCATTGAAATATATGACTTAGGATTATCGTCCGACTTGCTCATTTTCTTTGTTGGTTCTTGAAGCGATGTGATTTTTGCACCTGCTTTGCCTATAAACGGGTCCGGAGTTTTAAGCACACTGCCGTAAATAGAATTAAATCTATCACAAATATTTCTTGCAAGCTCAAGGTGCTGCTTTTGGTCTGCACCAATCGGCACATAGTCTGCATTATAAATAAGAATATCTGCAGCCATAAGCACAGGGTAATCGAAAAGACCTACAGAAATATTTTCACCCAAGCGCTGACTTTTTTCTTTAAACTGAGTCATACGAGATAATTCGCCCATATAGCTATGACATTCTAGTATCCATGCTAATTGATTGTGTGCTGGTACTTCGGATTGG
>JAZSBI010000168.1:0-2635 GCA_045602345.1 Acutalibacteraceae bacterium
AATGAAGGTTCAGGCAGATGTTCAGGTTAAGGAAGACGGCGAGATGACTTTGAGGGTGCCCGAAGAAAGCGCAGAAAAAACAAAAGAACTATTGCTTGGCTTGGAGCTTCATATAAATGAACTCAAAAAGCAATACCCTAAAAATGTTACGATAACTACGGAGGTGTAACGAATGCTTAAGATCAATATCCAGTTATTTGCTCATAAAAAAGGTATGGGTTCAACTCGTAACGGCCGTGATTCCGAATCCAAAAGACTCGGTGCTAAAAGAGCAGACGGTCAGTATGTTCTTGCAGGTAACATCCTTGTAAAACAGAGAGGCACAAAAATCCACCCCGGTACAAATGTTGGTAAGGGTAAAGATGACACACTCTTTGCACTTATTGATGGTCAGGTTCGCTTCGAGCGTCTTGGTAGAGACCGCAAGAAAGTAAGCGTTTATCCTGTTGAGCAATAATTAAATTGTAGAAAATCATCTCATCTGAAAAGATGGGATGTTTTTTTATGTTTTTTTACAGGGTTTTCTTTGGTATTTTATTGCAAATATAAATGTAATATGTTAATATTATATAGATTATGAATATTTTTTCACAGGACGTGATTATTATGAGAAAAACAAGTGCAAATATTGGTTTTATCGGTATCAGCGGAAGAGGCTCGGGTATGCTTGGACTTCTTTTGCAGGTTGAGGGCGTTAAGGTTCCCGCAGTTTGCGACCTTATTCCCGAAAGAGCTGAAAGAGGTATCGAAATTGTTGAAGAAGCAAACAACAAGGAATACCCCGTTCACGCTTACCTTGATTACAAAGAAATGCTTGAAAAGGAAGACCTTGATGCAGTTGTTATTGCAACAACCTGGATTACTCACGCAAGAATTGCAGTTGATGCAATGAAGGCGGGTTGCCACGTTGCAACAGAGGTTGGCGGTGCTGCTTCTGTTGAAGAATGCTGGCAGATGGTAAGAACAAGCGAGGAAACAGGCAAAATCTGTATGCTTCTTGAAAACTGCTGCTATTGCCGTAACGAAATGGCAGTGTTCAATATGATTCGTCAGGGTCTTTTCGGTGAAATAGTACATATGGAAGGCGGTTACCGTCACGATTTGCGTGATGAAATTGCTCTTGGCAGAGAAAATATTCACGGCAGACTCTTTAACTTTATGAATCGTAATGGTGAGCTTTATCCCACTCATCAGTTGGGCCCGATTTCCAAAGCTCTTCGTATTAACAGAGGTAACCGTTTCCTTACAGTTAACTCCGTTGCAAGTAAGGCTCGTGGTCTTCACCAGTGGATTAAAGATAATAAAGGCGAAGAATATGACCTTTATAACACAGATTTCAAATGCGGTGATATTGTTACAACAATTATCAAATGTGCAGGCGGAGAAACAATTAAATTAACTCACGACTGTACTCTTCCTCGTCCTTACACCCGTGATTACGAGGTTCAGGGCACAAAGGGTATCTATTCCGAGCCGGAGGACGGAAAAGGCAGAATTTATATTGATGGTACTCACAAAGAACATCAGAGCTGGACTCATGAATGGGATGATTTCACTCCCTGGAGAGAGAAATATGAGCATCCTTTATGGGTAGCTTATGAAAAAGGTGGAATTAAAGCAGGTCACGGCGGTATGGACTACCTTGTTCTTTCTGCTTTCGTTGATGCAGTTTATGAGGGAGAGAAGCCTCCTATTGATGTTTATGATACAGCAGCTTGGATGGTTATCACTTGCCTTTCAGAGCAGTCAGTTGCAATGGGCGGTGCTCCCGTTCCCGTTCCGGATTTCACAAACGGAAAATGGATTGACAGAGAAGATTTCCGCAGAGGTATGTATTGCCTTGAAGAAGTTTGCGATGAATGCTTTGAGAAAGTTGAGGAATAATTATGAAATACTATATTGGTGTTGACGGCGGCGGAACAAAAACCGCATTTGCTCTTTTTGATGAAAACAAAAATGTAATTGCACAGAATGAAACAGAGGGCTCAAACCACGAAAACCTTGAGGGTGCAATTCCACAGGCTGCAGGTATTATTGCAGGTGGTATAAATGGTCTTTTAGAAAAAGCAAGCCTTAAATTCGATGATATCAGCGGTATCTTAATGGGTCTTGCAGGTATCGACCATCCTTACCAGCACGATGAAATGCAGGTTGAATTAGGTAAGCTGGGCATTACAGGTGCAAGAATTTATAACGATGGCTTTATTGTTATTAAAGCAGGTGTTGGCGCAGGTGCAGGTATCGGCTACAACTGCGGAACAGGTACTTGCTGTAACTGCCTTGACAACGATGGCAATATGCTCCAGATTGGTGGTTTTGATGTGCTTTCAGGTGACAAGGGTAACGGTCACTGGGTTGGCGCTCAGGCTTTCAAGATTATGTATGACGAAATCTGCCTTGGTAAAGTGAAATCTCAGATTACCGCTTTAATGGGCGAAAAAGCAGGTATCAAAGACAGAGAAACATTACTTGGCTCTCTCGCAGTTCTTGAAGATGAAGAAAAAGGTGAGGAATTCCTCAGAATGATTATTACTTCATTCTTTGAAGCAGCAAATAACGATGATGAAGAAGCACTTAAGGTTATTGAAGAAATGGCACAGAGAGGTGCAGATTTCATCTGCGGTCATGTTAATAA
>JAZSBI010000169.1:0-2618 GCA_045602345.1 Acutalibacteraceae bacterium
TTAGTTGGCGAAAACTATGGCAATGTTACCAACTGCTTTAGCTTGGCTTATGTGCAAGGCTCAAATATGGTTGGTGGTGTAGTTGGCTACAGCAAACAGGCCACTGTAAGCAATTGCTACCATTCCGGCTCGGTATTCGGAGACACCGATTTGGGTGGCATAGTTGGTGCATCTACTTATGCTACTATATCCAACTGTTACTACAACACTACAAAGACTCTTTCAACCATTGGATCAATCGGCAGAAACAACAACTCTACAGTTGTTAGTGTAGAGGGTAAATCATCCGACCAATTTGCAAGTGGTGAGGTCGCTTATCTTCTTCAACAAGGTAATACCGAGCAGCTCTGGGGACAGGATAGTAACCAAGCAGGTGCAACACCTATTTTTGATTCAACAGGTCTTTACAAGGTTGTAACAGTAGGCGAAACAGGTAACTACTCTGTTGCAAATGTTGGTGACACTAACGGTGACGGAACAGTTGATGTAATCGATTATCAGGCGCTTGTAAATACAATTCTTGCAGATGACTACGAACAAATCGACAAGGCAGAATATGATGATATTATTCGTTACGATTTAGATGGTGATGGTTATTTAGATGTTCTTGATGCATCGCTTATGAATCTTTTAATAAACGGTCACAAAACTGTTGATGTATATACAGTTGGTGACTATGACTTAAACGGCAAGGCCTTTGAGGAATCAGATATTCTTGCAATGGGCGAGGCTTTGCAGAATAATAAACCTCTTTCAACCTATCAAAAATATGCCTGCGACTTAACTGCGGACGGTAAGGTGGATTATGAAGATTTAAACACTCTTACAAGTATGTTTCAACTTTATTTCGTTGGTGAGGAATAACAGTAATGTACAGGCAAGCCTGTACCACAGAAAAATAAAATTCAATCTCTCCAAAAATAAAACCAATCAGTCGGCTGAGCAATCGGTCGGCTGATTGGTTTGTTGACATTTTTTGATATAAATATTAGAATAAAGTCATATACAGAAAATGGGGGATTTCTATGGAAAATAAATGGGTTCAGGTCTGGGGTCAGGCTCATTCAGCATTTTCATTTTTTTATTATCCATCCTGCAAAAAAACCTACAGACTTGTTATAAAATCTGCACTTTCGGGAAAAAGTGTCCGTTTCGAGCTTTCCAATGAGTGTGCAAAAAATGATGTTCAAATTGGGGCTTTATCTGTTGCAAAATGTGATAAGGACGGCAATTTTATAGGTGAATGTAAAACCGCAACTGTTAATTCTCAAAAATCTCTCTGTCTTAAAATAGGCGAGGTGGTTTTAAGTGATGAAATTCTGCTTGATATTGAAGCAGGGGAGTATTTCTGCATTAATGCCTATGTAGAAAAGGGTGCCTTGAGAAGCGGAAATCTTCTTGATAATGCAAATGTTTTAACTGTAAAAGGCGATGTTTCAAACATTCCTGAAATAGAAAATCAAAGAAGAATTCGTGATAAGGTAAGAGAGGTTGCATCGGTTGTTTTAAAAATGTATTTCCATAAGCCGATACCTCTTTTTCAATCTGTTCAGGTTCTTAATGCTACTGATGCCCGAAGTATTGTTGTTTATGGCGACTCTATAAGCCAGCAAGGCTATTGGGTAAATGCTTTTGCACAGAGGATTTGTGAAACTTATCCCGAAAAATATTCAGTTATTAATAAGTCAATAATGGGTACAAGGCTTTTGAAGGATTGGCATAAACGCTTTATCTGCAAAGGCTTGTTCGGTAAAAGCGGGTTGAATCGTTTGCAAAGAGATATTCTCGCTTATCCGGATGTTGAATATGTGATTATAGCTTTGGGTACAAATGATTTTCTTCAATACGGAACTATTGCCGCACCAAAATCCGAGAAACCAACACCGGAAGTTTTTTTAAATGCAATGATAGGTGTATCTGAGGAGCTGAAAAAACACGGTAAAAAGTTAATTGTTTTCAACATTCTCAATTTCGGAGAAAGCATTGATTCCAGACCAGAAAAAGAAAAAATGGTAACTGAAATTAATAAGCTTCTTGAGGAAAATAAACATCATTTCCACGCTTATTATGACCAGGCTATATTGGTTGTGAACCCTGAAAAACCGACCTGCACAAGGAAGGAATATCTCGGAAAAGACTATGTTCACCCCAATAAACTTGGTGGTCAAATAGTTGCCGGTAATGTGAATTTGGATTGGTTTAAATAAAGAATATGGACAGTAAAATTCAGTTGAATTTTACTGTCCATATCACTATATACTCATTATCTCTTCAATCGTAGGCATAGAGTCTTGTGCACCCATTCTACTGACAGCAATTGAACCTGCTTTGTTGCCAAAATCACAAGCCTTTTCAATATCATTGCTTTTAATATATTCAAGTGCAAGTGCTGCGGTGAAACAGTCACCTGCAGCAGTTGTGTCAACAACATTGCTTTTGTATGCAGGGTAGAATGTAAGCTCTTTTCCGTCCCAAAGGGAACAGCCTCTTTCACCAAGTTTTAAAACAATGAATTTTGCTTTGCTTCTATCCTTAAGTATTTGTGAAGCCTTTAAAATATTTTCTTCGTTATCAGGGTAAATGCCTGTTAACGCTTTTGTTTCGCTTTCGTTAGGGGA
>JAZSBI010000170.1:0-3733 GCA_045602345.1 Acutalibacteraceae bacterium
CCTTTCCTTTCAACCTTCTCTCAGTTTGCATCCTTCCGTTCAGCAGACCAGCTTCACACAGACCTTTGCTACCAGAATATTAACGCAAAAGTTATTGCTACTCATTCAGGTACATCCTTCGGTCAGGCAGGTTCTACTCACCACGCTATCTGCGACCTTGCATTAACACGTTCTATTCCTAATCTTACAGTTATCTGCCCTGCTGACGGTTACGAAACCTACAATGCAGTTATGGCAGCTTATAACACGCCCGGTCCCTTCTACATCAGAATTAACCGTGGTTTTGACCGTGTTCTTTACAAAGATGCTAACTACGGCTTTGAAGTAGGCAAAGCAGTTGAAGTTCACGAAGGTTCAGATATTACAATTATCGCTTGCGGTTCTTGTGTATTCCAGGCTTTCCAGGCTGCAGAATTCCTCGAGAAAGCAGACGGACTTAAGGTTCGCGTTCTTGATATGCACACAATTAAACCTCTCGATAAGGAAGCTGTCCTTAAAGCAGTTATGGACACTCGCCGTATTATCACAGTTGAAGACCATACAGTTATCGGTGGTCTCGGCAGTGCTGTTGCTGAGGTTGTTGTTGAATCTGGTAAGGGTTGTGCATTCAAAAAGCTCGGTGTTCAGGACACATTTGCTCCTATCGGTCTTCACGAAGATATTATGAGCTACCTCGGTATCGACTCTAACGGTATTATCGAAGCAGTTCGTGAAGTTATGAAGGCTGATTTTGAAGAAGACAACGACTGGGATGACGAATTTTAATTTTTGAGTAGCAAAAGCTTGTTTACGACAAACTTTTGGGGGACGGTGTAAATATAACAGACACACGACTTTTTGAGGAGAAGTGTGCAGATTTGTTATTTTCCGACCCCGTAGCGTACCAGGGTACGTGAGTTTGGGTCGGTAAATGGCGAAGATGCGCGCTTATACTCAAAAAACAGAAAGGAATGGTTTTTCTTGGCTAATACACAGGAAGCTTTATATACTAATAAAATATTCCTTTGCGGTGCGTTGCCCCTCTTGAAAACTATCGTTGCGGATGTTCCCTCTCTTAAAAAGAAATTCGAGAAGGTTCACTGCATCTATCAGGTTAGTTGTCTTGATCCGGATGCTCCCGAAGGAAAGTGGGCAACACACTTTATGGTAAACGGCGATGAATGGCTCGTTCACGCTAACAAAGTTGCATACAGAGTTAAAAAACAAAAATTTGTTGAGCTTCAGTTTAAGAATGTTGAGTCTATGAATGCTTTCTTTAAAGGCAAAATCGGACCTGCAACACTTCCCAAAATGATTGGTCTTAACAATGCTTATGAATTCGGCGTATTTATGATGGCTCTTCTTAAGATGTCAAGCCTTCTGACAGCCGCTAAACCGCCGGAAAAGGAAGAAGACAAACGTCTTACAGTTAAATGCTATTTCTACCTTCTTTCTTCAGGTATCAGCACACTCAACAAAATGGGACACCCCGAAATCCATGACTGGACTTCAAAGAGCCCCGACCGTGTTTATGCCTGGAAGGTTGATGGTGAAGATTCCGTTTCTGCTTACATCAGAATTAAAGCAGGTAAGAGCAAAGCTGGCAGAGGCGAATACAAACGTGCTCTTCCCTTCTTCACAATGCGCTTTAACAACCTTGACAGTGCTTTAGGTATATTGATGTCTATTGACGATATGCTTGAATCCGTTCAGCAGGGTAAGCTTATTATGGATGGCGCTCCCGAATTTGGTGCACAGATTGGTGCATATATGATGGAAATCGGCGCTATGGCAAAATAACAACGCAATATAAGACGCGGAGCAGCGGGAACTTTCGGGTTCCCGCTTAGTTATTTTTTTAGCCCGGCATATCTGTATATGCCTTCGCTTTCAAAAATCTCTTCCGCATTCTTATCTTACGCTGTTATTACCTCTCAGAAACTTTTTAGCTTAATAAAATTTTTACAAATTCCCTCTTGACACTTTACAGTTGACATAGTATAATGCTAAATGTATATTGATAATTATACCTTTGTTGGTAACAGCGGAGGGAGGGAACTATAAATGAGTCAGGTAAAAGTTAAAGAAAATGAATCTTTAGATAGCGCACTTCGTAGATTTAAAAGACAGACTTCAAGAGACGGTGTTATTCAGGAAGTTCGTAAAAGAGAACATTATGAAAAACCCTCTGTAAAGAGAAAAAAGAAATCCGAAGCAGCTCGTAAGAGAAAGTATTAAGAAAATGAGATATGAAGCCTTATTTTTAGGTTTCATATCTTTTCTTTTTTATTTTTTTATGATATTATTACAATGTAGTAATTTGACTTTTATTTGGCGGCGATTTTATGAGAGAAAAAGACACTACAATAAAATATATGTTTCACCGAGTAAATGATATAACTCCCGAAATAATTCAAGAATTAGGTCTTGAAGCAATTCTTTTCGATTTAGACAACACCACTGTTAAGGATGCAACCTTTTCCACAATTCCCGGTGCAATTTCCTGGATTAAATCCTTGAAAGAAGCGGGTATAAAGGTTGCCATTGTTACAAACACGCCCCGTATAAGAGCCTTTTGGTTTTCAAGGACTTTTGGTGTTCGTTTTCATGCCTATGCAAAAAAACCATTACCTTTAGGTCTTTTGCGTATGTCAAGAAAACTAAATGTTGATATTCATAAAATCGGTATGGTTGGCGATCAGGTTTTTACGGATGTTGCCGCCGCTAACCGTTGCGGAGCGCTTCCCCTTCTTGTTGACCCCGTTGAAAATAAATGGTTTTGGAAAAATCATTATAAGAAAAACCGAATCAAAGAAGCGCCTCTCAGAGAAGCATTTTTAAAGGAGCATGGCTATTATGGAGAAAATAAATAAGCTGCAGAGTTTACTTAAAAGCTCACAGGAAGCAATCCTTATTTATTCCCCTGAAAACAGAAGATATTTTACAAATTTCCCTTCAACAGACGGTTACCTTGTTATAACCAAAAATGATGCTGTACTTTTCGCTGACAGCCGATATATTGAAGCAGCTCAAAAAAGCATAAATTTTTGCCACGTGCAACTTTTAACAAGACTCTCAAACGAAGTGAAAAATTTTTTAAAAGAAAAGCGTATTGAAAAAGTTTATACAGAAACTGAACGTCTTTCTGTTGCCCTTCTTTCTCAATTCAGAAAAATATTTTCACCTATCAGAATAACACCATCAAAAAAACTTGAACATGCTATTAATGATATGCGTTCAGTGAAAGAATTCTCTGAAATTGAGTGCATAAAAAAAGCACAGCAAATCGCAGAAGACGCATTTGAGCACATTCTCACCTTTATACGACCCGGGGTGACAGAGAAAAGAATCGCTCTCGAGCTCGATTTTTATATGCTTTCTCACGGGGCAGAGGCTCTTTCCTTTGAAACGATTGCCGTAACAGGCAAAAAAACCTCTATGCCACATGGTGTACCCGATGATACCATTGTTGAAAATGGTGATTTTGTAACAATAGATTTCGGTGCGGTGTATAAAGGCTATCATAGTGATATGACACGAACTGTTGCTGTGGGAAATGTCAGTGAAGAACAAAAAGAAATATACAACATTGTCTTAAAAGCTCAAAGGGCATCTTTAGAAGCTTTGAAAAAAGGTCTTTCCTGCAAGGAAGCTGATGCCGCCGCAAGAGATATTATTAAAAATGCAGGTTATGGTGACTATTTCGGTCACGGAACAGGCCATGGAGTTGGTATTGAAATCCACGAGCTTCCAA
>JAZSBI010000171.1:0-9045 GCA_045602345.1 Acutalibacteraceae bacterium
GTAAATTCACCGGTAATAAGAGCATCACCAACAATGAAAAGGCCACCAACAAAAATTGCAATCCACATTGAATCAGGAATTATCTGATGTTCAAAATCAATCCAGGAAACAACAATCAACGCAGACATCATTATCATATAGCCCACAAGCTTAAGGTTGAGCCCTTCAATAGCTGTGCCACCACTCAAAAACAAATATGTAAGCACATAAGCTACACCATTCAAAGCCTCAACAATAGGGTACCTTGCTGAAATGGGGGCTTTACAATACCTGCATTTACCTCTTAAAAACAACCAACTGAACAAAGGAAAAAGATCCTTCCAATTCAAAGGGTGTTTACAGGAGGTACAAATTGAACTACCTTTTGCAAAATTCATACCCAAAGGCAACCTGTAAATAAGAACATTAAGAAAACTGCCTATAACAGTTCCAAAAACAAAAACAATTGCTGCTATGTAAGCCGTAAGAAAATGTAACATAACTCACCTTTCCGACGAAATCTGCACCGTCTGTCAAAGAATAACTGAATTATATATCTTTCTGACGTTAAAGTCAACAAATATTATTGTTGTAATTTGTTCAAAATTAATATTAACATAATATTGTTTTTTTTTATTATTTATGTTATATTATATTTCGTATAAAAACCTAAGGAGGAACTTTTTCTATGAAAAAGACATGCAAACGTGTACTTGCCGTTGTTTTATCACTTGCTATGGTATTTTCAGTGATAAGCGTAGGCGCAGTTGCTTTTGCTTTTATGGCAATGGCAAATTCAGTTACCATCGGTTCCGATGGTTCAGCTGTTATCAACGCAAACAGCGTTGAAGAAGCAATCGAATATATGGAGGCTAACCCCGATATGTTCTATGAGGAACCCGTAAACTACGACGCTACTTCCGGTAGAGACAGTGTGATTTATCCCACTGTTATCATCCCCGGTATCAGCCAGTCAATCTCTTACCTTGCAGATGAAAACGGTGATCCTGCTGTTAACTCTAATGGTGAAGAACTTTCCGGCGGTCTTCTTATTCTCGACTCCACACAGATTCTTCCCTCTGTTGTTAACAACCTTGCAGCTCCCCTTGCAACATCTCTCATCACACAGACAGATGCTGACGGCAAGCTTGCAGACGGTGTTTATAACACAGTTATGGAACTCTTCGCAATTCAGTCAAGCGACAAGAACGGTAACCCCATCAACAACCTCAAAACAATCGAATACGCTGTTGACGGTGTTCCCACATCTGTTGCAGATATGACTCAGGATGACAGAGATTATTTCTACAGAATGATTCCTATGACATCTATCAAGGATGATGTTGGTGAGGACAACCTTTATCTTTATGCATTCCCCCTCATCGGTGACCCTATGGAATCCGCAAGAGGTCTTGATGATTACATTCAAAGAATTAAAGCTGACAAAGGCGTAGACAAAGTTAACATTGTTACTATCTCTCTTGGTGGTACAATCCTCACTGCTTACCTTGAAAATCTTGCAGGTACAGGCTACCCCGATGTTAACCGTGTTGTTAACGTTGTTTCCTGTCTCCAGGGTACAGACGTTATGGGTGACTTCTATCTCAGAAACTGGAACCTTGAGGATGAATTCTTCTTCCACGAATATATTCCTATGATTATGGAAGAGACCTCCGGCAATCCGGCTCTTGGTTACCTTATTAACATCGCTCTTAAGATTTTCCCAAAACAGGTTATTTACACAATTCTTACTGCAGCAGTTGACGGTATTCTTGATTCATTAATGCTTAACTGTCCTCAGTTCTGGGCAATGATTCCTGCTGACCGTTTTGATGATGCAAAAGAAAAATACAGCTTTATCTGGGAAGATGAAGAGTATGCACAGCTCGCAACTAAAATTGATGCTTTCCACAAAGCAGCTCTTAACCTTAACGATAACTTAACCGAACTTATGGATGACGGTAAACTTGTTCATAACGTTGTAGGTTATGGTCTTGATTACAGTGCACAGGATTACTGCTTCTTTGCAGCTATGAAATCCTCTCTCACAACAAACAGTGACGCTATCATTGACATTGACTCAACATCACTTGGTGCAACATATGCTCCTGCAGGTGAAATTCTTCCTGATGAAGTTCTTTTCGCTGATGGTGCTATCATCTCCCCCGACGGAAGTGTTGATGTTTCAACTTGTCTCTTCCCCGAAAACGTATGGCTCTTCGAAGGTCAGCACCACGAGGTTGGTAGAAACGACGTTGTTATTTCCCTTATCGGTAAACTTATCACAGGTGAAATTAAATCTGTAAACGATATGTCTGATGCATATCCTCAGTTCAACGGCAACCGTAACACAAAGAATATTACTCGTTGGTACCTTGAGGAAGCTGAAGAAGTTCTTAATGCAGAAGATAAATCAATGTACGCAGAAGACGACCTTATCGAACTTCAGGCTGCATATGATGAAGCACAGGCTCTTCTCCAGAACACTATCTGCGATGCTACAGAAGCTGAAGCTGTAACAGACAGACTTCTCAATGCTCTTCGCAGAGTTGGTCAGGAAGGTGAACCCGAGGATGATACAATGATGGAAGTTCTTGGTTCTATTGCTAAGTTCGTTGACGATACAATTTACAAAGTATTCGGCGGCAATGGTTTCTCTGACATTTCACAGACAGGACCTTTCCCCGGCTAATCTATACAAGTACACACTTGCACTAAATATACATATATGATATAATTTCACTCCCGAAGAAATTCGGGAGTGATTTATTTATGAAACGGGTTATAAAATGAAAGTATTTTTTTACACTTTAGGTTGCAAGGTTAACCAATACGAAACTCAAGAAATGAGTGAACTATTAGAAAAAAATGGATATACTATTATATATAATGCAACAGATGCAGATGTTGCAGTCGTTAACTCATGCACAGTTACAGCTGAAAGTGTAAGAAAAACCCGTCAGACAATCAGAAAGCTAAAAAAGCAAAAGCCTGACAGTATTATTATTTTAACAGGCTGTGCTTCTCAGGCAGAGCCTCATATTATTGAGGACTTACCCGAAGTTGATATATTTATGGGTAACAGAAGTAATACCCAAATTGTTGAAGCTTTGGAAGAGTTTTTTAACACCAGACAGAAACTTACAAAACGGATTGAACACAAAACAGGTGACGAATTTATAGGTGTGGGCATATCCAGATTTGACGGCCATACTCGAGCATTTTTAAAAATACAGGATGGTTGTGACAGATTCTGCTCATACTGTCTTATTCCTACAGCACGTGGTCGTTCCCGTTCAAAATCACTTGATGATATTGACAGAGAGCTTAAAACACTTGCTGTTAACGGCTATAGAGAAATTGTTTTTGTGGGTATTAATCTATCCGATTATGGTAAAAATACGCCTTATTCACTGCCTGACGCTTTGCGCCTTGCAGAAAAATATTATGGTATCAAAAGGGTTCGTCTTGGTTCCCTTGAGCCTGACCACATTACAGACGAAATGATATCCGAATTAAAAACTATTACAAAGCTTTGTCCACAATTCCACATATCTGTACAAAGCGGTTGCGATAGCGTTTTAAAAGCAATGAACCGCCATTATACAGCCGAAGAATATGAGCATTTGGCTAATAAATTGAGAGAGACCTTCCCAAATGCAACTATTACAACCGATGTACTTGTTGGTTTCCCAACAGAAACAGAAGAAGATTTCAACACAACCGTTGAGTTTGTAAAAAGAGTAGGCTTTGAAAAAGCTCACGTATTCCCCTATTCCGTCCGTGAAGGTACAAGAGCAGCAAAAATGGAACAGCTCACAAAGGCGGTTAAAGAAGACAGAGCAGCACGTCTTTCGGGAATTACTGATAAAATCCGTGAGGATTTCTTGAAAAATCAAATCGGTAAAACTGTTCAGGTTCTTTTTGAAACTGAAAAAACTGGCTACTGCGAGGGTTATACAGAAAACTATACCCCCGTAAGAGTTTTTTCCGAAAAAAAATGCAAGGGCGAATTTATAACTGTGGAAGTCATTGGCTTTGATAATGATTATTGTATCGGTAAATTTGTTTAAATTTTACCGATATTTTCAAAAAAGGTTCTTGACAATGATATAGTGTTGTGGTAATATATCTGTTGTTGTGACAGCACGCGGGTGTAGTTCAATGGTAGAATCCCAGCCTTCCAAGCTGGTCGTGTGGGTTCGATTCCCATCACCCGCTCCACAATGCGCGGTTGTAGCTCAGTTGGATAGAGCAACTGCCTTCTAAGCAGTAGGTCGGGGGTTCGAATCCCTCCAACCGTGCCAATATTATAATTATGGTGGATGTAGCTCAGTTGGTTAGAGTGCCAGGTTGTGGCCCTGGAGGTCGTCGGTTCGACCCCGATCATCCACCCCATTTTTATATTTAAATGTAGTTATAGGGATGTAGCCAAGCGGTAAGGCAACGGACTTTGACTCCGTCACGCGTGAGTTCGAATCTCGCCATCCCTGCCAGCAAAAAAGTATCAGCAAACGCTGGTGCTTTTTTGTTTGTTGTGGTATTGATTTTCGAAGAGATTCGAACTCCTCTCGGCGAAGCCGAACACAATCGGTTGTTTGCGTAGCAAACCAAAGGCGGAGCCTTTGAATCTCGCCATCCCTGCCAGCAAAAAAGTATCAGCAAACGCTGGTGCTTTTTTTGTTGTGGTATTTATACATAAATATAAATGTGGAAATATCGTGAAACATGTGATATACTTTTTTCAATAAGTAAAAATCCACAGAACAACTCAATATCAGTTTGGGGGGTAATTTTATGAAATACCGTGATGACAAATACGGCAATAAGCTTTCTGTTTTAGGCTTTGGGTGTATGCGTTTTAAAAAGAAAATGGGCAGAATTAATATGGATGATGCTGAACGTCAGATTATGACTGCTTTTAATAAAGGCGTTAATTATTTTGACACAGCTTTCATATATCCCGGTAGTGAAGCCGCAATAGGCGAGGTTTTCCAAAAAAACAATATTCGCGATAAAGTTTATATTGCAACAAAGCTTCCGCCACAGCTTATGCGCAACACAGATATTCTTGATAAGCTTTTTAATGAACAATTAAAAAGACTTCGCACAGACTATATTGATTTTTATCTTTTTCATATGATGAGCGACATCAAGGTCTGGGAACGCTTGAAGAATATGGGCATTGAAAAGTGGATTGAAGAGAAAAAAGCAAGTGGTGCAATTCGCCAGATTGGATTTTCATACCACGGTAATTCAGATATGTACTGCCAGATTATTGATGCTTACGATTGGGATATGAGCCTTATTCAGTACAACTATATGGATGAGCATACTCAGGCAGGTCGCAAAGGACTTTACCACGCCCACGAGAAAGGTATTCCGGTTATGATTATGGAGCCGCTTCGTGGTGGTAGGCTTGTAAACAATCTTCCTGCTGAAGCCAACTATATTTTTGCAGACCACCCTGTTCAGCATACGCCTGCACAGTGGGCATTCCGTTGGTTATGGAATCAGCCTGAGGTTACTGTTGTGCTTTCGGGAATGAATTCCGATGAAATGGTAGAAGATAACATTAAAACTGCTACTGAAACCGAAATAGGTGAACTGACCGCCAGTGATGAAGAAATGCTTAAAAATGTTGTCAAGGCAATCAACTCTAAGATGAAGGTTGGTTGCACAGGCTGCGGTTACTGTATGCCTTGCCCTCAGAATATTAATATAAGTGGAACTTTTTCTGCATATAACCGCAGGTTTACCGATAGCAAGTTCGCAGGGTTCAGAGAATATGTAAAGAGCACAGCTAAATATGAGCCCGCCTCAAAATGCATAGGTTGCGGAAAATGCGAACAACATTGTCCCCAAGGTATAGAAATACGAAACCAACTTAAAGAAGCCGAAAAATCTCTTGAAACACCTGCATATAAAGCAGTAAGCAATGTTATGACGGTGTTCAAGAAAAACAAATGAGTATCAACACATAAGAATTAACGGGCACTTTTCGCTCTACCACCGGTTTACTTCTCTCCACTAAACCAATGGTATGTGTGTTTTTTCTCCAAACTATCTATACTGAAAGTGAAAGGAGGCACCTTATGGACCAAATTAAAATTGGATAATTCATTGCCACGTGCAGAAAAAAGAATAAATTAACTCAATTGCAATTGGCAGAAAAATTAGGTATCACTGATAAAGCAATATCAAAGTGGGAAAGGGGTATAGCAATGCCCGACTCTTCCATTATGCTTGAATTGTGTGATATTCTGAAAATCACCGTAAATGATTTATTGAGTGGGGAGATAGTTACAATGGAAGATTACAATAAAGAATTAGAAAAAAACTTGCTTGAAATGTTCAAACAGAAACAAGAGGCAGATAAACGACTGCTCCGCATGGCATCGCTTGCGGGTATAATGGCAGGCATACCTTTTGTGGTGGGTCTTGTGATAGGATTAATGGTACCAATGGAAGAGTGGAAGCAAGTAGCGATAGTATTATCCGGCATGCTACCGCTGTTGGTAGCACTCCCCTTCTTATTACGTGTGGAACAGGTTGCCGGCTTTTACGAATGTCGACACTGTCACCACCAATATGTACCTAAGTATAAATCTGTGTTTATAGCACCCCATATTGGCAGAAGCAGATTTATGAAGTGCCCTGAATGCGGAAAATTCTCATTACAAAAGAAGGTTATTAGCAAGGATTAAACAAAAGTGAAAAGTTATTATATACTATACCATAGTTATATAATTATCTAAGGAGAACAATAATGAGCTTGTTAAAGAAAAAAGGAAACAATAACACCCAACACTTTGCAGTCTGCGGTATCATAGAAATTGATGGTAGGGTTTTGTTAGTAAGGCACACATACGGTGTCGCAAAAGACAGAATTCTTTTGCCGGGTGGCTATGTAAAAGAAAATGAACTTCCTACTTTGGCAATAGAACGTGAAATATTTGAAGAAACCGGTGTTTGTTGCGTAGCTAAAGATTTGTTTTCAATGCAATTTAAAAGTGAACAATGGTGTGCGGTTTTCACCATGTTATATAAATCAGGTACGCCTGCCTCAGACAACTACGAGAATAATGAAGTGTTGCTGCTGACAGTTGATGAAGCACTACAACGTGAAGATTTAACAAATATGAGTAGAGAAATCTTAAAAGCTTATAAAGATAACAAAAACGGATTAACTAAAAGTGATTATTTAGCAAAAGCTCACACAGAAAAGGATTATGTGATTTTTGGTGTGTGATTATTATTGATTCATCAAATTTATATACCATACTAAATCTGTTAAGGAAGTGATGGAATGAAATTCAATAAAGGCCCGGATAAATACGGAAAACTTATTAAAACCTTACAGATTTTGTCCTTTGTGGTAATGCTTGCAATGGTAATTTTATGTGCAATATTTTTAAAAGTGAACAATATTTCCCTTCAGAATGTTGATACACTTGCAAAACACCTTGTAGGCGGAACGTTTACCATTGCATCAATTATAGTAATCATAACCGTTATTAAATCCTTTACACTTATTTTCCCTCCTGCTGTTTTATTTGCACTTTCGGGAATTGTTTTTGATAACATGGTAACCGCAGTCCTTGTTAATGCAATTGCAACTGCATGTAGTCTTTTTCTTCCGTATTTCCTTGGTAAGTTTATGGGCATGGAACTCATCAATTCCCTTAAAGTTCGCTTTAAAGTACTTAAAAAGCTAGATGATTTTGCAGACGAAAACTCCTTTTGGCTTGTTTTTATTTTCAAAGCAGGTGGAATTATGTCATCTGATTTGAGCAGCCTTATTTTCGGTGCAATGAACATACCTTTCGGTAAGTACTTTATTTCATCCAATATTGGTATGTTGTTTCTTAATATACTCTGGACACTTGTTGGAATTAAAGGTGATTTATCAAATCCACTTTCCTTATTGTATGTTCTTCCCCCATTGTTTTTAGCAGTTTGCGGTACATTTCTTCTTTCTGCAATACAGAAGAAGAAAAATGCAGCCAAAAACATTTGAAACACAGATTAAATATACGCTTATGATTTGTTTATATTCGCCCCACCTGTTAATTCCCCTTTGCCAGCTTTGAAATTAGTTCTTATATAGTAAAATAATTAAAAATGGGTACACATTGCAAATAAGCAACATGTACCCATTTTTTATTCCATAAAATCTTTTAAATCATAAAACGTACTTTCGTATCTGCCATTGAAATCCTTTTGGCTTCTTTGGTTTACCACAAAAGCTTTTTTTGTTGTATATAGAATTGCAACCTTGTTAAGCTGGTTTGGGTTTTGCGTAAAATGCTTTTTGACCTTCTTATAAAGAGGGTCATTTTTTCTTTTGAAAATTTCGGGAATCTGCAAAGCAGATGAGCTCGAAAGCAAATCGCAAATAAGAGTCTCCCGAAGTCTTTCCGCGTCTGCAAATTCTTTGAAATAATAGTAGATGTGTATAGCATAATCCGAAAGGCTCATTTTATTGCCATCAATTTCATTTCCGAAATCCATAAACAGCTTAAAA
The DNA here is from genome assembly GCA_045602345.1 of Acutalibacteraceae bacterium. Taxonomy (GTDB): domain Bacteria; phylum Bacillota; class Clostridia; order Oscillospirales; family Acutalibacteraceae; genus DTU089. The sequence goes on from JAZSBI010000171.1 coordinate 8,507, forward strand.
GGCGTGTAACCACATTCACCTAAAAGATAATCAAGCGTGAAAAGGAAACGTCCGCTGTTATACATTCTTTCAAGGGCATCCTCACACCTTTTTAGCTTTTGTATTTCTTCATTTGAAAGCCAAGGTGTTGAGGTTACCTCGTAGGGGGGATTTTCCGTAAATTCGCAGGGGTATTTTTCTTTTTTCTCTCGCATATCTGCACCATAAAGAAGCTTTAAAAAGCCCATTTGGAGCATATTAGCCTTAAGGGAGTAACCAATATCAAAGCTCCGTTCAAAGCTCTTTAAAGCCTCTCCTGTAAGCCCTGCAATTAAATCAATATGAATGTGCATGTTACCAAAAGAGATGAGCTTTTTAATGTTTTCAATAAGCTTTTTAGTGTCTGTTTTTCGGTTGATCGCTTTAAGTGTAGCTTCGTTAAAGGACTGCATACCTATTTCAAGCTGAAAAACGCCTTTTGGTGCGGCTGAAAGTATTTTCATTGTACTTTCTTTAAGAATGTCCCCTGCTATTTCAAAATGGAAGCAAGTGCCCTCAGG
>JAZSBI010000172.1:0-17966 GCA_045602345.1 Acutalibacteraceae bacterium
ATTATCTTTTAAAAGTCTGTCTATGCGTTCAACATCGTCCTCATCAATATTGAAATTTGTATCATTATGTAAATACTCTATACCTTTCTCGTTTTCTCCCGCAACCATATTGTAGATAATTTCTTCTTGAGGTGCGTTTTCCCAATACGATATTTGGAAGGCATTTACTATAGATAAAATCAGAATGTTTACAACTAATACAATCACAAACGATATTGCAAGCCGTTTAGCTTCTTTCTTATTCATAATACCACTCCTCACTCGTAAAGTATCTTTATATTTGTAATATATCACAGTGAAAAATAAATTGCAACTCCTTGAAACCACATCTAAAAGCTCACCCTTAACTACAACCATAGGTCGCGTGTTCGAGTCACGTTTCCAGCTCCAGAAATCCCGCACACGAAAGTGTACGGGATTTTTAAATATTCACTAAAGAAGTGTTCTTAAATAAATCACTCACACGCACCTAATTGTTCCCAATATTAAGATTTTCTTAAGATTTTGTTTATTTGTTGTTTTTGGTTCTTATTATCGCTAAAATGGTGGTATAGCAAAAGGGAAGGAGTGTTTTTATGGCACAGCTTAAATCAAGAAAGAAACTAGTAAAAATAATTCTAATTGTTGCAATAGTTCTTGTGGCAGTAAATATTCTTCTTAATGGTATAAACTTAGTACCATTAAGATACAGAAATGTAGAGGTTTCTTTCTTAACTCCTGATTTAACATGGAACAGTAAGCCGAGTGATGTTATACTGAAATATGGTTTACCAAAAAAAGTGGGTGAAGTAAGTGACATAACAGGCGAGAGGGAATTTCTTTTTAATTTTGTTTATGACGAAAAGAATGTTTCATTATCAACTGATAACAGAGGTGCTTTTAATAGTGAAATCCACAGATACTATTTCACTATAGATTGTAAAACACCTGAAGAAGCGAACAAATACTTTGACGAATGTCATAAAAATATAATGGAATTATATAAAAACGAGCCTGAGTTTGAGTTTGCAGGTACCAACACTGAAACTTATTATGAATTCAAAGATGGTAGCCAGTGTTCTTACAGCTGTTCGTATGAAAATGGTATAGAAAAAGTTTTAATTATGGACGATGACGGCAACGAAATTCCACTTGAAGAAGCTGATAATGTTATAGTAATTAAAACTAAGGAGAATAGCTATGATATGGCTAATACAGTGGGTGTTCACTTTTGGCTTTCTCTTTCTGAAGGGGATTCTTGCGTTTCTTTCTGCTCAGAAATTAACTATTAATTTTCTAAGGTTAGTAACAATACTTTACTTAATATGGTATAGTGCGTGTGTTGTGTTTAAGTTTCTTTTAGCAAAAAGGAGGTTTCGTAAGAAACCTCCTTTTACAATACAGTAAATTTTTATAAATCAGTTTTCCAAATAATCTATTATTATGGTTTTATCTTTGTTTGCTTTGTAACAGAAATTTAAATCTAAAAAATGACAAACAGATAAGAAATATGGACCGCTTACAATTACTTCACCATCAACAAACTGGTAAAACACGCTGCCGCCAACAATCATATTTTCTGGATTTATATCTTCAAACAATTCCTTTATTGAGTTTTCTTCTAAATTAAGCAACAAGGTTTTTTGGTTGTATTTTATTATAGCTTCATTCTCATTTTTCCAATTAATTGTTGCACCCATTGTTTTCAATGTTTTCAAAAGCGGTACACATTCCCATTCTTCGCCATTTTCTTTAACTATTATTACAGGGATTTCATCCGAAACATCTTCACCTAAAACATATATGCTCCAATCATTTGTTACTTGAAACTTATCAGATATTTCTTCAAGTTTAGCATAGTCATTCATTTCTGTTATTTCGACTTTTGTCTCTGTGCCATTTTGGCAACCCGAAATTGAAGCAATAAGTGAAACAACCAATATAAATATAAAAATCTTTTTCATTTTTGCTCCTGTATTTGATTAGAAATACTCTTGTTATCAATTAATCTAATCATCAAAGTTTATGGTGGTTATATATTCTGTCTGATTCAGTATAACATTTCAATATATCAAAATCAAGTTACCGCTTAAATACAACCATATTCGCATTTTTCTTATTAAACCCTAAAATGTGTTTTATAAATTGAACAAATTTAATATTTATGCTACAATGAAAATATTGGAGGTGGATATATGGAACTGTATGCACAGGATTTATTTTTTCGTGGTAATACCGAAAAAGAAAAGAAATATGACTACTGTGTTCATGGCAATGTTGTTTTTAAAATTGGTGACGCATTGCTTTCTGATGATACAGAATGGTGTGTAAGTGCTTCTGCATATAGATTTTTACATACAATCTTTGAAAATCATTTTATGGGTGCTGAAGATTTTTTAATACCTTGTTGCGGACACACAATGATTCCTGCTGAGGACAAAAGCTCCGTTAACATTGTCGGTTGCAGTAATGGTATTGATTTCAATATTATTCATCAACAAGAATTCATCATTATTGAAACAGCGGAGAATACAAAATATCAAGTTCCTTTTGCAGAATATAAAAATGCTGTTTTAGCTTTTGCAAAACAGGTAATGGAGTTTTACGAATCAAACCCACCCCGTGAATTTGAAGACGATTTCGATAAAGATGGCTACAGTACTTTTGTAACAGAGTGGTTCTCTCTGTATGACAAAGCAGTTGCGCTTCAGTATGATATTACCCAAATAAAATCAATTACATTTGAAGATTATGATGCTTACACAGAAAATGAAATTATGGGAATATCAAAACACGGTATCTCACTAAAGTCATTTCGTTTTATCAACTTTAACGAATGTGCATATAATTACCAACAAAACGAAGGCGGTTTAGAAAATTGTGTTGGGGAAAGAGAACCGGCAGACCTTTCCTTTACCTTTTATACATCACCAAAACCAATTATGATAAAATTTATTGAAAATAACAAATTTATAGAATTGGTATCTAAGCGAAACACCATATCACGTTTTAACGGTTTTCAAAACCAAATTTTGGAGTATGGCTATACAACACAGGAAAGATTGCAGAAAGATTGATGTGTTTTTGATTGGTGCCGCTTAAAAGGTAATCATGTTCGGCGGTATATTATAAGTTGAAATTGCAATGCATGAATAAATATAATTTATTAAATAAGAAAAAGCTGTCCCTTAGGACAGCTTTTTGATTTTTTATTATACTATGAATATCAAAACAACTGCTGAAATAACACTTAATACAGCAACAACTATATTTGTTATCATCCACGGAATTGCTCGTTTTTTGTAGGTTGTAACAGCCAACATAATTGTTCTTATCATTATTGCCGCCATTATAATAGCACTGACAAATGGATGTGCATTAAATATGGTTAAGCCAAGGACTAATGCTATTGCAAATACAACGGCCCAAACAACTGAACATATTTTATATATGTAATAATATCTTTTTGCAATTCTCTGTATCAGGAGGGCAGAATGTTCGGCAACTAATGCTAAGTTAAGTGCTAAAACAAGCCCAAGAGCAATAGAGTCCCAAATGTTGTTAAATATGGGTGTTGTTAATATTCCCAAAGATGAGGCTACTGACAAAGTCAGTTGAGATACTATGGGAAGAACATGTAATTTGGGCTTTTTAAAGAACAATATGGTGAATGCCAGTAAAGTTATTAGTTCTGCTATTGCAAGGGGCAATACCCACCAATACGTCATTTCTTCATCGTAAAATGTTGTATCACAAACTTTACAAACCTGTGTTTTTGTTGCAGGGGAGATAATTGTTGCTTCTTTTGTGGTTTCCCAATTGCTAAGCTTGTGTTCTAAGCCTTTTCTGGTAATCTCAGAGTCAAGCCAACCACAGTCCTCACAAATACGAATTACTGTTGCATTATATTCACATGTGGGCTTCTCTCTGAAGTATTCTTTTATGTTCTGGTGTTCAGCACATTGTGGTTTAAATACTACCTGGTAGTTGGAATTTGTGTAGATGCTATTTTCAGTTGTTCCGTTAGATACAACTGAAATTTTTAGATAATATGTTCCGGCAGATACATTATAAGCCATAAAATCTTCTGAGCTTATATAGTCTTCGTGTAAAACATATCCGTTAGCATCATAAATAGTGCCTATCCAGTTATCTTCATTTGGGTTAACATCGTATGAAAATTCAAACAAAATATTTCCATTGAACGGAAGTTCAAAATCGAAATAATCAACGTCTTCAATACTTGATAGATTACCTGTTATTCTTGTTGATAAAGGAAGATCCGTAGCAGAAGACATATCATTGTTATATTCCATTTCGTCTTTTTCCGTATATGTGGGCTCTTCATATATCAATATATCCTTGTCTTTCGGATCGATTTCTTTATATGGGAGATATTCCAAAAATTCTTTTCGGCAACCCAGACATTCATAAGTAACTTCACCGTGTGTTGAATAAGTGGGCTCGAGCTTTGTTTTTTCAAGAAGTTCACACTCAGCGGTTGGAACACTTTTAGAAATTTTTGTGAAGGTTAGGTTACCCTTTTCTGACATCGGAACAATAACAGCGAAATGCAATACCAGGAAAAGTATTGCAAGTATTTGTGCCACTAAGGCAATCCAGAATGGTGGGGCAGAGAAAATGTAGCGTCTACCTTCTCTGATAAGTGCAATTATAATGGTTACAAAACCAATAATTAGTACAGCAATAGCAAAAACAACTCTGCCGTTAAAGTCATCAACAGATAATGAGATTTTTTCTTCATTACATTCATTACAAGTATAACGACAATAGCCTAAATCTGAAGAGTCTTTGTTAGAATAAGAAATCAATTCAAAGTTGTGTTCGCCATTTATGGGAATCTTTTCAGTTTTAACATCCCCGCAAATTTCACATGTATATGTAATTTTACCGTTATCTGTGCAGTTAGGTTCCTTGTAGTTTGTTTCGGTATATGTATGGTCCGAAAGCTTAACAGAGGTGTTGCGGCTATAACTACAATAACGACATTCTTGTTTTGCTTCGCCTTCCTCGATGCATGTGGATGCGGTTATAATTTCTTCCTTGTAACTATGTTCGTGGTTGTTAAGGTGAATAACTCTTGAAATACCAAAATAGGCTACCGCTATCAAAAGCGCCATAACAGAACTTAGTGCGGCAATAATAATTGTTTTAGTTTTTTCTTTTTTGATATTTTGTAGTTTTTGCGGTACATCTTTAAATTGTTCAATTACCTGGAATTTTGTAATGCTCTCTCCGAAGTATTTATGTTTCAGAAGAGTCATCTTCCATAAATTCCACAGAACAAAGGCAAAAATGCCAATAATAAAGATACCAATAATTACGAATTTAAGCACATAAACACTCCTCTCTTATTTATATTTCATCCAATTAAAAATGTTTATTTGACGACCTTTTTCGAAGGTTTCAAAAGCTGCATTGTAAGCTTTTTCTTTTACTGTTAAGTCAGCCTTTTCAAGACATTCTTCCTTTTTCTTTTCGGAATCTTTAAAGCTTAATACGGCAAAAGCCTCCGCAGCTCTTTTGTAACTGTTAAAATCAGTTGCATTATTCATCATGCTGAGTGCTTTTTCGTAAGCGATGTTCTTTTTTGCCTCGGTGATACCGGCATCACATTGTGCGAAAATCGGAGAAAAATCACTGGTTGTTGCATATGCACGATAATCGCCTACGATTTTTGTAAAAGCATTTATACGTGCTGTATGGTCAGTAATAAGCGTTGCCTTATTATATTTTTGGGTAGCAATATCTAAATCTTGTCTGGTCTCAATTGCTTTTTTCTGTTTTAAACAATCTTCAAGCAGAGGCTTATTATCTGAAATTATTTTCTTTGCATCATCGCTCAAAACTACATTTTCGTAGTTCATTATCTTTTGAAGTATCGCTATTTTTTTATCTAAATCGGATTCTTCTGCTACTGAACGACTTTGTTGTAAAAGTTCTTCATATTGTTGTTCAGCTTTGAGTCTGTTTATGATTTTTATACAATTGTCATATTCTATTTTTGCATCGGTGAATTTTGTTATCCTAGAAAATAAATCAGCAACTTTTTGATAATCTTCAATAGTTTTTGCAGAATTCAGCATTTCTTTTGCTTTAAAGAAGATTTTTTTATTTTCGCACAGTTCCTTCTTTTCATAACAAAGCTTCGCATTTGTTTTTGAATCTCTGAAATCAGCAAGTTTTTCGAATTCTTGTCCGGCTTCAGAAAAACGTTTTTCAGCTTCATCAAGGTCTTCTGTCTCATATTCCAGTGCCAGTTTAAAAAGTCTAAGAGCTTTTTTATATGCCTCTTCATTAGCTTTAATTTCAGATGCACGCATCTGACAGGTGAGTATTTTTATACCTGCATCTTTATAGTCCTGGACTTTGGAAAAATGTTCACAAGCAACAATAAAATCGTCTGAAGATGCTGCGTTTTTGAAAAGTGAATCGGCAAATTCGTATAAACACCTGTTCTCTTCGTCTTTAGATATTCTTTCATCACAAACAATACAAAAGGTGTTTTCTCCCTCGTAACCACTATTTTGGGAGTCGCATTCGTAACAATGCCAAATAATGTCCTCGTAATCCATATAATCAACCACCATTAATTTTTAATCAAATATTCTTTGTTAAGTGCTTTGTCAATCTTATATGCAATTTTGTTTCCGTCCTTGTAATAAATCAGCACATTTCCATTTCTAAGAATACTGAATGATTCAGCATCTTCCGGGAAGCCGGGTCCTTTGGAATAACTGGGAACCTGATTTTCAACCGAATGTGTTTCTGTTTGATGGGTGGGTGTATTAACGACATTTTTTTGAAGAGTATTTACGTCAATTTGTTTTAAATATTCTAAAACTTCACCCATGGACGGACGGTTTTCAGGATTTTTATCTATCATTCTTAATAAAATATGTTTTATAGCATCGGGTATTTTGTCAGATACTGCGATGCTTTTACCTTCTAAAACTGCGTTATAGAGGTATGGTCCTTTCGATGGGGGATCATATATGAAGTCTTCGCCGGACCAGTAGCAATGGAAAACTATCGCCGCTGCGAATACATCATTCTTAACATCAAATTTTTTGTCCCCGTAATAATTTTTTCTCATTTTGTACGATGCCAGCTCTGGGCTCATATATGGGTCTGTTACCCAAACATCATCCGGTGCGGGTATATCGTTTTCAAAATGTGATGAATCAAAATCAATAAGTGAACATGTGAATTTTTTTGATTCGGTAACAGTAACCGGTAAGTTATCAGGCTTGATATCACAATGAATAATACCTATATTGTGCAATAGCTTTAAAGAGTTTGCAGCGGTTTTCAAAATTAATAATTTTTCTTTTTCGCTAAGACTAACAATTTCAGCTAATGTTTTCTTTTTGATATCTCTCCATGGTGTAACCTGGTAATATCTTCTTTCGTATAAGAAAAAATCGGTTGGTGCGACAAAGTTTCCGCCGCCTAATTTCATTATTGCGTCATTTATAGTTTTTCTTTCATTAGAAAAGTGTTCGCATTTATCATTTTTTAGTTTTGCTATTTCAGCACTTACTCTGTCTGAGGGTCGTGAAGGGTCGTTAAATCTTTTTAAGAAAAATAATTCATTATCTTTCTTTGCCTGCCAAAAAACTGAACTGGATGAAGATTTTGGTTCATCCCAAATGAGTTCATAAGAATTAATTGTTTTCATATTGCTCATCAATTTCCTTTCTGAACCAAATCATACCTTTTACGGAAGAGGCTGAAAGGTATTTTTGATATTCTTTATTATATTCTGCCAAAACAGAATCTCGTATTGTAATCAACTCTGCTAACTTTTCCTTAAGGTGCTCATGCCGTTTTAAATCAGAAAAGTCAGTTGGGTAGGGGACCATAGACAGATATTCTTGATATTTATCTTTATCAAACAACTCTTTTGCGATAATCCCTGCATGATTTTGAATGATTCTTCTGTAGCTTGAGAATTTTTTGTTGTGAACTACCTCGTCTGAAGAATCTCTTTTGAGAACTTTAACAAGACTATTGAGTTCCAATATTTTTTCGCAACATTTAGTGAATGCTTTTTGCTTTTTTGAGGTAAATAGCGGATTAGTGGTTAGCTTTTTTAATATTTCAAAGTTGTTACCAAGATCTTCTTCTAAAAAGCAATTAATTTCTTCATTTTCGAAATTGAAATATTTATCGAGTTTTTCCCGGCATTGCTTGCAGGTCAGGTAATCACTTTTAATAATTTCAGTGTTTATTTTTAATTTTGTTGTAGCCGAAAGTTCGTCCACAAAAGCATAAAACTCTGCATCGTTATTTATTTCAGGTAATTCTTTTAAGCTTTTATTCTTTCTTATCAACAAATTTAAAGTTTCGTTGAGACGTTCTTGACTTTGGAAAAATTCTTTTGTAATTAGAACTATATCTTCCGGGAATCGGGTTGAACCAAAATCTCTGCAAAGAGTAAGTGAAAAAGACAGGTATTCATTTTTTAACTCTGATTCATATTCAAGGTGCAAGGCAAGGTTTTCTTTTTGTTCTTTTTCAATTCGGTTCTGTTCTTTTTCAATTTCTGTACTGATTACATCAGCGTTCATTAAAGTATTAAATGTAGAATCGTTTTCTAAATCATATGTATTATAGTGTGTTTCCAGATAGTTGAGTATTCCGTCAGTAATTACGTGTACAATATTCTCTTTGTTTTTATAGAATGCGGTTTCAGACTGATTGAATTCAATTTCTGTTTCACTACACTGCTTGTTAAGGTTTTTATATGGTTTGATATAGGGCTCAATTAACTGTGTGGAGTATCTTTGTCTGAATTCATCCTTCAAATCCTTTTCGGAATCGTAACCGACTATAACTCCGGCGATACTACAATCATCCCTTTGGGTGAATTTTATGTCATCCATTTTTTGAGCTATTTGAAGAGAAAGCTCCTGGGCGTTTTGCTCGCAAATACCATCGTAGTTTCCAATCCACTCAATAAGGTATCTTTCTTGGTCAAAAGGCTTTATAGGGTCCGTAAAACCGTCAGATGAAGCTAACAATATTCCTTTGGGAGGCAGAGTATAGCAAGCGAAAGATATATTGAAATCGGCATCAGCGGAAACACAGTTGTTTACATTGCAATCGCCAATATAAAGTTTATCATTTTCAAAGTCATCAGTGGAAAGCTGATGTAAACCATCTGTATCCCACCATAAAACAGGGGAGTCACCTGCACTAAGAACAATAGCATCTATTTTGGTTGGATGGATTTTGTATACAACTGCAGTGAAAGTTGTGGGCAAAAGTTTAAAGCTTTTACCGTGAATTGTACGTTTTAATTGTTTTTCCTGAACAAAGGTTTTAAGTCCTTTTCGGATTGAGTCACCTAACTCAATGATGATTTTTTGAACGCCATCTATGTTTCCAAAGGCGTTTATTAATTCATCGTAATTTTCCGATAAAAATCCTTCAGCAAGTCTGGAGGTTTCTCTGGAACCTAAATATGCGGATGTATAGGTTTCACCATCTATCATGTGTTCGGACTGTCCGGTAGCACCCGTACCATCACAAATGATCATAATACCATCTTTGTTTACGGGAGGAGCATCTTCACCTCTGTTAATGCTTCGTTTTTCAATTTTGGGGCTATCTACTGAAAAAAGTATTTTCATTAATAACGCTCCTTTTTACACAAAATGGATGGTAAGATAAAAATTACGCTAAGGTTTCACTTAACATTTTTAATATTCTTAGTGTAGAAATATCTTCGCCGCCTTTATCGGGGTTGATGTGTGAAACCATACAGTTGTCAAAATCGCCTTCAGCCATAAAATCCCAAGGGTATGCATCTCTGGGTGCAAAAACCCCCATTCTTTTGGCAACATTATCAATAGTTGTTTTTACGTTGCTTCGCTCGGATTTCTGCTGCCCCCACCAGTCTATTAAGTCGCTGTAATCCTTAGGCATATCTTTAGGATAGTTTTCGTCTATACCCTCAAGTGATTGCTCTAATTTATGGGCAGGAGCATCGGTGAACAATACAATAATGTGTCGCTTTCTTATGTTACTGTCTAGTGTTTGGCACCAGTCACTCTTTATAGCTAAAGCTAAAGCTTCCAAGGCGTTTTCGGGTCTGTCACCGCCACCTTTTGCCTGCAACGAATCAACAAAGGATTGGAATTCTTGTGTTTCTGCAGGTAAATCAAAAAACTTCGATGTTTCGAAAGATAAATGACCATCGCAATAAGCGTCACGGAAACCTATAATTTTTATTCTTAATCGTTTGATTTTTCTTTGATAGTTTTTTTCCATCAAAGCTTGCAATTCGGAGTGTAACGTTGTGGCTGTTTCTTTTACTTTATTTATAATTGGAGTCATACTGGATGTTAAATCAATACAATAAACAATATCCGCAAATGTATCCATTACATCTAGTGTATCGTCCTCAAACATCGAAAATTCGTTGCTCATTTTCTATCCCTCCAAAAATATTTTACTGACCGCTACCGGTGTTCTGTGTTTTTACGCTTTCGATATGGCCGCCAATTTTTCCTTCAGTTCCGCAATGAGCACACTTAAAATCTTTATTACCGCCGCCGATGTGGCAGGTTATTTCTTGGCATTTTCCGCAACGGACAAAGTTAACATTTCCGCAATGGGGACATTTATATTGCGGGCCTGTTCTTGTGCCGGCATAATTTATCTGTACTCCTTCGCCTTCTTCGGTAGTGGAAGAGGGAAGTTCTTTTACACCGTAAGTGATTACCCATTTGTCATCAGCCGCAAAATCGTGTCTGATGTAAAAAACGTTGTTTGTATTAAGGCATTTGGCTTTTAGGAAGAACAATGTTTTCATTCTTTAGACCTCCGTAAAAATCATATAAAAAATTATATCATATATTTATATTTTTTTCTACATTATTATTGTATTTATAGTTTTGTTTTGTATAATAGGTTGGAAATAAGTAAAATTAAAAGCTTTTTTGTGAAAATTTCTGTATTTTTGTGTTGACTTTAACGCTTTAGTGTGCTACCATATGAACACGTTTTTTGAAAAATTAAGGAAAGGAATGGCTTTTTGTGAAAACAAATAGCTGTAGGTCTAAACGTATGACACCTTTTAAGAATAATGATGTTGACGAGCTTTACAGAGCTATTTTAAGCCTTGAAACGGTTGAAGAGTGTGCTTTGTTTTTTGAGGATTTGTGTACTATAAACGAGCTTGTTTCTTTATCACAGCGTTTAAGCGTTGCCAAAAAACTTGATGAGGGTAAAACATTCTCAACAATTACTACCGAAACGGGAGCAAGTTCCGCAACCATTGGAAGAGTTAATCGTTGCCTTTCTTATGGTAGCGGAGGTTATAAAAATATAATAGATAAGCTAAAAGGGAGTGAATCCAAATGAGTATTGATTTATCTGTTCTCAATCCTACTGAAAGGGTTATTTTTGAACTTCGTAGTCTTTACACAAAATTTGGCTACAAGCCCTTTAAAATGAGTAAGTTTGAGGAGTACGATTTATACGGCAGTAATAAGGATTTCCTTGTAAGCGGAAATTGTATTACTTTTACAGATACTGACGGCAGACTCCTTGCTCTTAAGCCCGACGTTACATTTTCTATTATTAAAAACCTTGATGATTCCATAAAGGGTGTTCAAAAGGTATATTATAACGAGAATGTTTATCGTGAGTCTAAAAAAGCAGGTGGCTTCAGTGAGATTATGCAGACGGGTATAGAATGCATGGGGGATATTACTGACAACGATGTTTGTGATGTAATTATTCTTGCTGCTCGCAGCCTTTATGCTATAAGTGAAAACTATGTACTTGATATTTCACATCTTGGTCTGTTGAGTGGCATTTTTAATGCTATGGAGCTTAATGAAAGCAATAAAACAGCACTTCTTTCAGCTATCGCTGAGAAAAATGCAGGTTCAATTAAAACTCTTTGTGTTGGCTTTGGTGTTGGTGAAGCACTTCAAAATATGCTTCTTGAAATTATTAATGCTAGTGGAAAACCTTCTGAAGTTCTTAAAAAAATTGGTGCTGTTGCAGTGAATTCAGAAATGCAAAATGCATTTGATGAACTTTCAAAGGTATGCAAAAAGCTTATTGATGCCGGTTATGAAAAAAACATCAACATTGACTGCTCATTGGTTAATGATATGAATTACTATAACGGCATTGCGTTCAAGGGCTTTGTTCATGGTGTTCCGTCAAGTGTTCTTTCAGGTGGCAGATATGATAAGCTTATGGAACGTGTAAACAAAAAAGCCGGAGCTATCGGATTTGCAGTATATCTTGATGAGGTTGATCGTCTTCTTGAAAATAAAGCGGAAGCAGAAGATATTGCAGACGATGGTTGGCTTAATGTGGCTCTTCCCAAAGGCAGACTAGGTGAAAAAGTTTACGCTATGTTTGAAAGTGCAGGTTTTGAATGTCCGCAGATTTACGAAAAAAATCGTCGTTTGATATTCGAGAATGCAGAGAAGAAAGTTCGTTATTTCTGGGTTAAACCATCTGATGTTGCAATTTATGTTGAGCGTGGTGCGGCAGATATAGGTGTTGCAGGTAAAGACATACTTCTTGAATATACTCCGGATGTATACGAACTTCTTGACTTAGATATGGGTAAATGCAGAATGTGTGTTGCGGGTAAAAAGGAGTTTACCGATAATGGTACAAAAACCTTGCGTGTTGCTACAAAGTTTACCAATATAGCTAAAAGCTATTATGCAGATAAGTGCCGCGATATTGACATTATCAAGCTTAACGGTTCAATTGAAATTGCACCAATTTTGGGCCTTTCTGATGTAATTGTTGATATTGTCGAAACCGGTGCTACTCTTCTTGAAAATGGACTTGAACCTAAAGAAACAATTGTTGGAATAAGTGCAAGACTTATTTCAAATAAAGTAAGCTATAAATTTAAATCCGAAATTATAGATGGGCTTAAATTATCATTAGACAAAATCGTGAGGGAAAAACAGTGATTAAAATATACAAGCGTAGCGAAATCTCAACAGAACAGATTCTTGAAAGAAGCGAACAGACAATTGATGTTGAGGGAATAGTTACTGATATAATTAAAAATGTCCGTGAAAACGGTGATAAAGCACTTGTAGAATATAGTAAAAAATTCGATGGTGCAGTTGATGATATTCTTGAAGTTACAAAAGAAGAAATTGAAGCAGCTTTAAATGAGGTTGATAGTGAATTAATCGAAATTTTAAAGCAGGCTAAGGAGAATATTACAGCGTTTCATTCAAGACAGGTTCGTAACTCGTTTGTTATTAATGACAATGCGGGTGTTATAATAGGTCAGAAAGTGTTACCCATTGAAAAAGTAGGTCTCTATGTACCCGGAGGTACAGCATCCTATCCTTCATCAGTTCTTATGAACTGTGTTCCTGCAAAAATTGCAGGATGTAGCGAAATTGTTATGGTTACACCGGCAAAAGAGGGTAAAATTAAGCCTGTAATTCTTGCAGCGGCAAGTATTGCAGGGGTTGACAGAATTTTTAAAATTGGCGGTGCACAAGCGGTTGCCGCGCTTGCTTACGGAACAGAAACTGTTCCCAAAGTAGATAAAATTGTTGGTCCGGGTAACGCTTTTGTAGCGGAAGCTAAAAAGCAGGTTTTTGGTACAGTTGATATCGATATGATTGCAGGTCCCAGTGAAATTCTTGTGGTTGCTGACGGCACAAATAACCCTGCACATATTGCGGCAGATTTGCTCTCACAGGCCGAGCACGATAAAATGGCAACGGCAGTTCTTATTACTGACTGTGAGGATTTTGCTAACAAAGTTAGTGAAGAACTGGAAAAACAAATTCCTCAACTTCCTAGAGCGGAAATAGCCCGTTGCTCTATTGACACAAACGGCAAAATTATTATTACAGATTCACTTGTTGAAGCAATGGAAACCTCAAACATTTTGGCACCCGAGCATCTTGAAATCTGTGTAGATAATCCTTTTGAATATTTAGGTTATGTTAAAAATGCGGGTTCTGTGTTCCTTGGTAAAAACTGTCCCGAAGCACTCGGTGATTATTTTGCAGGACCTAATCACACCTTACCAACTAGTGGTACTGCCAGATTTTCAAGTCCTCTTTCGGTTGATGATTTTGTTAAGAAAACGCAGTTTTCATATTTCAGCAGAGAGGCACTTAATGAGGTTTCGGATAAAGTGGTGCGCTTTGCTACTGAAGAAGGACTTCACGCTCACGCTAAGAGTGTAAGTATAAGATCGGAGAACAAAAACTAAAATGAGCAAATTTCTTGATGAAAGATATAATTCTCTTGCGGCTTATGTTCCCGGTGAACAGCCGCAGGACAAAAAATATATAAAACTCAACACCAACGAATCACCGTACCCACCAAGTCCCGAAACACTTGCGATGGCAAATAAAGGTGAAGCAGAGCTTTTAAGACTTTACCCGGATCCTGATGGGAAAATTCTTACTAAAAAGCTTGCTGAACTTTATGGTGTTGACACAGAAAATGTTTTTCTTGCAAACGGTTCTGACGATATTCTGAACTTTGCTTTTATGGCTTATTGTGCAAACGGCAGAAAATCATATTTTGCAGATATAACATACGGGTTTTACAGCGTTTTTGCAAATCTTCACGGATCAGATTATACAGAAATTCCCTTGGAAGAGGATTTTTCAATTGACTATGAAAAATTCTGTGGTGTTGACGGTGGCGTGTTTATTGCAAACCCCAATGCACCAACAGGACTTGCTTTAAGCCTTGAAGAAATTGAAAAGGTTATTAAAACTAATCCCGATTATGTAGTTGTAATCGACGAAGCTTATGTGGATTTCGGAGCGGAAAGTGCAGTGAACCTTGTTAAAAAGTATGACAATCTTTTGGTTGTTCAGACTTTTTCCAAATCTCGCTCAATGGCAGGCGCTCGTTTAGGCTTTGCTATTGGTGCTAAAGATATTATTAATGATTTACACAAGCTTCGTTATTCAACAAATCCTTATAACATAAACCGTCTTACACTTTCTTTAGGTGCAGCAGCGATAGATACACAAAGTTATTACACAGAGAATTGCCAAAAAATAATTGAAACAAGAAATCACACAATTAACGAGTTGGAAGCACTTGGTTTCGAGATTTTGCCTTCAAAAGCAAATTTTGTTTTTGCAAAGTCCGAAAAAATTGACGGTGAAGAGCTTTATTTAAGGCTTAAAGACAAAGGTGTTCTTGTTCGTCATTTTACTAAAGAGAGAATTAAAGATTTCAACCGCATTACTATCGGTACACCGGAAGAAATGCAAACTCTTATAGAGAAGATTAAAGAAATTATGGAGGCAGTTTAAATGCGTACAGCAGAAATAAAAAGGAAAACTGCAGAAACTGATATATATGTAAAGCTTAACCTTGACGGAACAGGCAAGTGTGATATTGATTCGGGTATCGGCTTTTTTGATCATATGTTGGTGCTTTTTGCTAAGCACTCAAGGTTTGATTTAACAGTAAAATGTTGTGGTGATATCTGGGTTGATGGTCACCACACAACGGAAGATATCGGCATTGCTCTCGGTCTGGCTTTTAAAGAGGCTGTTGGCGATAAAAGAGGTATTCACCGTTATGGAAGTACAATTCTTCCTATGGATGAAGCACTCATTCTTTCAGCAGTTGATATTTCAGGCAGAGCATATCTTCAGTATTATATGAATATTCCTGCACCAATGGTGGGGGATTTTGATACCGAGCTTTTAAGAGAATTTTTTGTGGCGTTTGCATTCAATAGTGCAATAACACTTCACATTAAACAGCTCGATGGAGTTAACTCTCACCACTTGATTGAGGGGGCTTTCAAATCCGTTGCCCGTACTCTTAAAAAGGCTGTTGCCATTGATGAAACAATGAAAAACGAAATACCCTCATCCAAAGGAGTTTTATAATGGTTGCAATAATTGATTATGGTGTTGGCAACTTGTTCTCTCTTCAATGCTCACTTAAGAAAATCGGTGTTGAAGCGGTTGTAACAAGTGATGAAAATGTAATAAAAGAGGCAGACCGAATAATTCTTCCGGGCGTTGGTGCCTTCGGTGATGCGGCAAAAAAACTTCGTTCTTCGGGTCTTGTTGAGCTTATCACGGAAGAAGCAAAAAACGGAAAGCCCTTTTTAGGAATCTGCCTCGGTATGCAGTTGCTTTTTGAAAAAGGCTTTGAATATGGTGAACACGAAGGTCTTGGATTTCTTAAAGGTAATGTAATACCGTTGGAAAACCAAATTCCCGAAAATCTCAATATTCCCCATATGGGTTGGAATGCTCTTGATTTTGTAGGGCAGAAAAGCCCGATTTTTAAATATATAAACGATGGTGATTTCGTTTATTTTGTTCATTCCTTCTATGCAACCGATTGTGACGATTCTGTAATTGCTACATCCGAATACGGTATTCCTGTAACAGCGGCAGTTGGTAAAGATAATATTTTTGGTTGTCAGTTTCACCCTGAAAAAAGTGGTGAAGTAGGTCTGAAAATACTTAAAGCATTCTGTGAAATCTGAGGTAATACAATGAAAATTTTTCCCGCAATAGATTTATATGAGGGTAAAGCTGTAAGGCTTTTAAAGGGCAATTATAATGATTTGACTGTCTATTCTGAAAATCCTATTGAAATAGCAAAGGATTTTGAAAGTCAGGGTGCGACAGAGCTTCATACGGTTGACCTTGAAGGTGCACGTGACGGTGGAACCCCTAATATTGATATAATTAAAAGTTTTGTAGAAAATACATCATTAAATGTTGAGGTAGGTGGCGGTATCCGTTCAATGGACACTGTTAAAGCCTATCTTGATGCCGGAGTTAGTCGTGTTATTTTAGGTACAGCGGCGGTAACTGATGAGGAGTTTCTCAAAAATGCAGTTGCAACCTACGGCGATAAAATCGCAGTTGGTGCCGATATTAAAGATGGCAAGGTGGCTATTAAGGGCTGGGTTGAAAAATCTGAATATGGTACATTTGAGTTTTTTGAAAAGCTTCAAAAAATTGGCGTTTCCACTGTGATTTGCACCGATATTTCAAAGGATGGTGCAATGCAGGGAACTAACAGAGAGCTTTATAAGGAGCTCTCTGAAAAGTTCAGTGTTAATATAATTGCATCAGGTGGGGTTTCTACCCTTGATGATATTGCCGCTCTTAATAAAATGAACCTGTATGGTGCTATTATCGGCAAAGCTTATTACACCGGTGCTATTAAAATAAGTGAAGCATTGGAGGTAGTGAAATGATTACAAAAAGAATTATTCCCTGCCTGGATGTGAGAAATGGAACAGTTGTTAAAGGTACAAATTTTAAAGATCTTAACGAGATTTCTTCACCTGTTGAGTTAGCAGAGTATTATAGCTCACATGGTGCAGACGAGCTTGTTTTCTATGATATTACGGCTTCATCCGACGGCAGAAAGCTTTTTACAGATATTCTAACCCAGACAGCTTCAAAGGTTTTTATTCCTTTAACAGTTGGCGGGGGTATCAATACTCTTGATGATTTTGACAGAGTTTTAAAGTGCGGTGCAGATAAAGTAAGCGTGAATTCAGGTGCTATCAGAAATCCTGATTTAATTCATGCTGCTGCGGAAAAATATGGTGACCAATGCGTTGTTCTTTCTGTTGATGTCAAAAGGGTTGACGGACAATTCAAAGTTTTCGCTAAAGGCGGAAGGGAAAATACAGGGCTCGATGCTTTAGAGTGGATTAAACGTGGAGTTAACAATGGTGCAGGTGAAATTGTTGTTAATTCAATTGATACCGATGGTGTAAAAAAAGGCTTCGATATCGAAATGCTTAAGGCAGTTTGCGATATTGTAAATGTTCCTGTAATTGCATCAGGCGGCGCAGGCGGTAAGCAGGATTTTGTTGATTTGTTCAATACCGTTCCTGATGTGAGCGCAGGTCTTGCGGCATCCATTTTTCATTATGGTGAAGTAACAATTGATGATTTAAAGAAAACTCTTAACGAGAATAACATAAC
>JAZSBI010000173.1:0-7906 GCA_045602345.1 Acutalibacteraceae bacterium
TGATACACTAAAAGGAAAAAATATTGCCCTTATTTTTGAAAAAACAAGCACCAGAACTCGTTGTAGCTTCGAGGTTGCAGCCAGGGATTTGGGGATGGGTGTTACTTACCTTGATCCTAATGCTTCACAGATAGGCAGAAAAGAAAGCATTGCGGATACCGCACGTGTTCTTAGTTCTATTTACGATGGAATTGAATACCGTGGTTACGGTCAGGAAATTGTTGAAGAGCTTGCAAAGTATTCTTCTGTGCCTGTTTGGAATGGTCTTACAAACGAATTCCATCCCACACAGATTCTTGCAGATTTCCTTACAATAAAGGAAAAATTCGGCAAACTCAAGGGCATAAACTTTGTTTATATGGGCGATGCAAGATATAATATGGGCAATTCCCTTATGGTAGGTTGCGCAATTATGGGTCTTAATTTTACAGCTTGTGCTCCGGCAAAATATTTCCCCGACAGTGCTCTTGTTGATGAATGTAAAAAAATTGCAAAGCAAAGCGGTGCCACACTTAAATTTGAGGTTGATCCTAAGAAAGCTACAAAAAATGCAGATGTAATTTACACTGATGTATGGGTTTCAATGGGTGAGCCTGAGCTTGTGTGGGCAGAAAGAATTAATGAGCTTTCACCCTATCAGGTAAATGCTGAGCTTATGAAAAATGCAGGTGACAACGCAATATTCATGCATTGCCTCCCTGCATACCATGATAAGAAAACCGAAATCGGTAAGAGAATGTGCGAAAAATTCAACCGTACTGCAATGGAAGTTACAGATGATGTTTTTGAAAGCGAACAGTCAGTTGTTTTCCAGGAAGCAGAAAACAGGATGCACACTATTAAAGCGGTTATGTATGCAACTCTTTAATCAGGTTTTCTTTATCTATAAACTTAATATAAGAATATTCGGAAAAATAATCCTTTAGTTCTTCAAAAAAATACTCCGATGCACCGTAGTTTACAACAACTATGGTGCATTGTTTTTGTATTCCTAAAAATGAACATAGCTCACTAAGATTTATAACACGGCTTAAAAACTCATTGTTATCGGTTTTTAAAGGTATTGAAATTGTAACGCCCTCTTCCTTCCAGAGCATAAGCTTGAATATAAAACAAAACAGAATAAACAGTATTCCCAGAATAGCCAACGCCAATGCTACAATATCAGATAACATAAAAATACCTCCTGCAATATTTTATGCAGGAGGTTTGTACTGTGTTTTTTTAGTTTTTAATTACTGAATATCAAATGCCATAACAGCCTTTGACCAGTCATCTGTTGTAAGGAATTTACCGTTTCTGAAGTCTCTTGCATAGAAGATAACCTGATCATCTGTAACCTCAACAAAAAGACCTGTACCGGGGTTGTTGTAAACGCCGTCTTTGTTGTCAATACCAACTGAAGGAACGTTAACACCCTGAACATTGTTTTCCTCACTGATTGTTTCGTAAGTGTATTTACCAAAACCTGTGTGAAGGTGACCTGTTACGAAGAATACGTTTTCATATTTAACAAGAATATCGTAAACATCATTTGTCTGGTCGCCGATACAACCTGTCATATCATAGTCGTCTTTTCTTTCGTATGTGGGAAGGCTTTCATCGCCTGCACCACTATTTGCAGAACCCCAGGTGTTGGGAAGACCGTGGCCTTCTGCAAGGGGATAGTGACAGATAACGAATACGGGTTTACCGGTTTTTGTTGCTTCTTTAAGTTCAATGTTGAGCCACTGAAGCTGTGCACTTGAGATATATGCATCTTCAAATCTGCTTTCTTCAGAACCCATAACCAAGAAGGTGTAATCGTTAACCATATACTTGAAATAAACATTGTCCTGTGCGTTTTCTTCAGCATTAAGACCGTTCATAAAGTTAAGGAAACGCTCTTTTGACTGATCGTATTCACGCATACGAATATCGTGGTTACCTGTACACATAATGAAGTTTTCTGTGTTGAAGCCTGCAATGTGGCTTGTAACTCTGTCGAATTCTTCCTGCATACCGTTTTCAGCAATATCGCCAACAATAAGGAATGCATCAAGGTCGATGTCAGAGTTGTTCATATCTTCAGCGAAAGAAATGAGATTTGCTTCACGCTCGGGCATATAGTCGCAAACCTGAGTGTCACCTGTTAAAACGAAGTCGATGTTAACATCGTCAGAAAAGTTTCTGAGAAGGTCGCCTGTTGCGGGGGTTGTAACGCCACCGAACATCATAACAATTGACAAGAGTATTGCGGCAATTTCTTGGAATAAATTAATAATAGCTTGCATAATTACCCTACCTTTATTTTTTTATCGACCAAAATTATAACACTAAAAATCATTTTCGTCAACGGGATTTTGTAATACTTTGGAAAATAGTTTTATAAAATGAGAGTTTCAAATATTGAAAAAAACATAATATTATGATATCATAAAACCACTTATGCAAGAAATTTTTATAGTTTGGAGTATATTATGGAAAGATTATTTACAAGATGGGGTAAAACACTTGATAAGGCTTTACCTCTCAACGATTATCCCAGACCTCAGCTTAAAAGAGACAGTTTCATTAACCTGAATGGCGAATGGAACTATGCAATTCTTGACGAGTTCAAAAAATTCAATGGCTATCAGGGTAAAATTACTGTACCTTTCAGCCCTGAATGTATTCTTAGTGGCGTTGAAAAGATAGTTCAGCCTACAGATGTTCTTTACTATCAGAGAACATTCAACTTTAAAAGAACAAACCACAGAGTTCTTCTGCATTTCGGCGCAGTTGACTATAAATGCACGGTTACACTTAATAATAGAGTTGTTGGTGAACATAAGGGTGGTTATCTTCCATTTACATTTGATGTTACCACTTTTATTCTTGATGGCGAAAACGATTTAAGGGTTACAGTAACCGACCCCACAACAGAAGGACACCAGGCAAGAGGTAAGCAGACCTTTAAACGCGGTGGTATCTGGTACACACCCCAGTCAGGTATCTGGCAGACAGTATGGCTTGAAGAGGTTTGCGAAGGCTATATTGAAAAGATCAAGCTCACTCCCGATATCGACAATGATGAAATCAATATTGAAATCAAATACAATGGTAAGCCTGATGACGAAATGGCTGCAGTTGTTTTTGATAAAGGTGAGGTTAAGGGTGCAGTTAAACTGACAGATGGTAAAGGCACAATAAAACTTTCTGATTATGAGCTCTGGAGTCCCGAAAACCCATATCTTTACGACCTTAAAATTGCCGCAGGTAATGACAGGGTTGAAAGCTATTTCGGTATGAGAAAATACAGCGTAGGTAAGGATGCAGATGGTGTTTCCCGACTTATGCTTAACAACAAGCCTTATTTCTACAACGGCCTTCTTGACCAGGGTTATTGGAGCGACGGTATGTATACCGCTCCATCCGATGAAGCACTTATTTACGATATTCAGACAATGAAGGATTTAGGCTTTAATACCTTGAGAAAGCATATTAAAATTGAGCCTTTGCGTTGGTATTACCATTGTGACAGACTTGGTATGATTGTTTGGCAGGATATGATTAACGGCGGTGGCGCATATAACTTTATGGCTATCGGCACAGCACCTGCTTTAGCAATGATTTTCAACAATAAGCATGTAGGTAAGGTTTCTGACGGTCCTAACCACTACAGATATTTTGCAAGACAGGATGAAGAGGGTAGAAAGGAATTCTACGAAGATTCTGAAAAAATGATTGAGCTTCTTTACAATGTTACTTCACTTGCTCTTTGGACTCCCATGAATGAGGGTTGGGGGCAGTTTGACAGTAAAAAAGCCTGTGATTTCTATAAAGAAAAAGACCCCACACGCCTTGTTGACCATGCAAGCGGCTGGGTTGACCATGGTGCAGGTGATGTAAACAGTTTCCACATTTACTTTACACCCTTCCTTTTCCCCAAATATGATAAAAACGATGATCGCCCCATTGCCCTTACAGAGTTTGGTGGCTATTCAATGCAGTTTAAAGACCATAGCTTTAATAAAGATAAATTCTTTGGTTACAGAAAGTATTTCAACCAGGAAAGCTTCGATAAAGCTATCAAAAACCTTTATGAAAACAGAATTTACAACTGTATGGTAAACAAAGGTCTTTCCGCAATTATTTATACAGAAGTAAGTGACGTTGAGGACGAATGTAACGGCCTTCTTACCTATGACCGCGAGGTTATTAAGATTACTCCTGAGGTTATGAAAGCCGCTAACGAAAAATTAAAATATTAAGGTTGTGTTTTTAATTGGAAAAATTTAAAATAGGCGAATATGCTCAAAGAATTACAGAGCATATTGAACTTTCGGGAAAAATAGCTTCAATTGCAATAGCACAAAACGGGGCGATTTATGCCTGTTCGGAAAACGGACTTTGTCGTTTTAAGGACGGTAATTGGAATAAACTGTTTGCTGACGGTGTATTCTCCAAGGTTTATTGCGACAAAAAAGGAAGAGTTTTTGCTTCTTTCGACAAAATTCTTTACCAAATAACTGAAGATGGGGCAAAACAGGTTGCCGAATTTGAATTCCCCATTGTTGATTTGTGTGGTGAGAACGAAATTTATGTTCTTACAGAACATTCTCTCCACGTTGAACAGGGCGAAGGCTTCTTTACTCTTCAGGAAATGGATCAGGACGAGGTTTCTCTTGCAGTGCAAGGTGAAAAGGTTTGCGTTGCAAGCCGAACTTGTTTGCAGCGAATGGAAGGTAAACGTAGAACGTGGCGTAGCATTTTCCCTGCTTATTCCACAATGCCCGAAATACATATAAACGTTATCGCTTTCGATAAAATTGGCTACTTGCTTGTTGGTGCAGATGAAGGTCTTTTCATATACGACTACAAAAGCGGTTGGTATGGTAATGCGGAAATTTCTGCTTTGCCCTGCGAAAGTGTATATTCTATCTGCGTTTGTGATGATGGTAGCTTCCTTGTAGGTACTGATGCAGGTGCAGTGCATATTAAAAACGGTATGGCAAAGTATTTACCTGCAACACGCTACGCTTTCGACACCAATGTAACAGCACTTGCTTGTTGTGGTGATGTGCTTTATACAGCTTCCGAGGGCGGTATTGTAAAAATAAGCGAAAAGCTTATGACAATGGATGAAAAATCGAAGCTTCTTTTTGAGCTTACCGAGAAAAAT
The DNA here is from genome assembly GCA_045602345.1 of Acutalibacteraceae bacterium. Lineage (GTDB taxonomy): Bacteria > Bacillota > Clostridia > Oscillospirales > Acutalibacteraceae > DTU089. The sequence continues at coordinate 5,144 of JAZSBI010000173.1, forward strand.
TTCCCCAGAAAACAGGGCTATGTTACCTATGTAAGATCTCTTGACGGAAAGGATTGCTCACATCCTACTGATAATGACGGTCTTTGGACTCATTCCTACCTTGCAGGTCTTGCAATGTGGTATGCAGTTACTAAGGATGAAGAGGTGCTCAAAGCAGCAAGAAGAACAAAGGATGCAATGCTTTTCCTTACAAGAGCACCTGAAATAAAAGGCTTTACTGCCCGTGCGGTACGCTTCCCCGGTGAAGAGGAATGGGGAACAAACCTTGATTCTGATAACCCCGGTTGCGAGTGGCATCGTTCATCTGACGGTAGCTATGAATGGTTGGGCGAAACCTCCAGTGACGAAATGACAGGTCACTATGCAGGCTTTTATCTTTACTACGATTTATGTGCAACCGAGGAAGAAAAAGTAGAAATCTGTGAAGCTGTGTGTAATATTACAGACCACATTTTAGATAATGACGGTTACCTTATTGACAAGGACGGTAAGCCTACTTCATGGGCTTGTTGGAATGAACAGTCACTTAACCTTGACAATGCCTGGATGTGGGAAAAGGGCGTAAATTCTCTTGAAATGCTCAATTTCCTTAAAATTTCCTACCATATGTCAGGTAATGAAAGGTATAACAAGAAATACCGGAGTCTTATAAAAGACCACCATTTCCTTATTAATGCAGCTTACCATAAAAGGGCAGACGGCCATTCCTGTCATATTGATGATAATCTGGCTATGCTTAACACTCTTTCATATCTGCTTGTTGAAAAAGACCCTGCAATCCGTCAGTATCTTCTTATGGGCCTTGCTTCCCATTATGAATATGAAAAAATAGAGGGTAACCCCTACTATGCCTTTATATACAAAGGCTTTACAGGTGCTCCCTGCGATATTGACGGCTGCGTAAAGGCTCTTAAAGATTATCCCTGCGATATGAAAAACTATAAAATGATTAACAGCAACCGTCGTAATATTGAAATGGACAATGAGCCCCTTGAATGGTACGAGGAGCCCCATATAAAAGTACCTTTTGCCTGGGATGAAAGACCATTTTCAACTTTGGGTATTAACCCCTTTAAGATTGATGGCGGTAACGGAATAACCTATGAAAACGGAATGTCCTTTATTTTCATATATTGGTTAGGCAGATTTTTAGGAATTATAGAATAAAGCGGGTATAGAGTATGTCATTAGAAACTTTTATTGTTAAATGGGAAGCCCAGTTAAAGGCGCTTAACCCCAAATACGATGTGGTATATGAGGTTTCAAAGGATGAACCAATTACATTTAAGGATAGCAAAAATGTAAGACTTTCCTTTGCAACAATTGCCGATACTCATTTGATTGATAACGAAATAGCAGAGAAAAACCTTGCCAATGTTTTTGAAGATATAGGAAACTCAAAAGAAAAATTTGATGCATTCCTTATGGCAGGCGATATTGCGGAATATGGCTTGAAAAAGGAATACCAAAGATTTTTCAGCGTTACCGACAAACAGGAAGTAATTCCCTATAATTTTCTCACAATGGGTAATCACGATGTCCGCTTTTTTTACCACAAAAATCAGAAAATTATAATGGACAAGGTAAACGAGTACCTTAAAATCAATACAAAGGGTAAAAGCTTTTATTCCTACGATGTAAAAGGCTATACTTTTATTGTTATCGGTACAGAGAAACGCGTTCTTGAAAAAGCGCATATTACACAGGAACAAATAGATTTCCTTGATAAAGAGCTTGCAAGAGGAACAAAGGACGGTAAGCCTGTTTTTGTAATGTGTCACCAGGCATTTCTTGAAACACACGGCCTTCCCGAGGTGTGGAAAACAGGTGATATGGGTGAACAATCTGACCTTGTCAGAGCTGTTATGGAGAAATACAAAAATGTTATCTTCATTAACGGACACCTTCACGGGGGGATTTACGAAAAGACTTTCGAATACCTCAATAAAGAGAATAATGTTTGTTCTTTAAGTGTTCCCGGCTACAGGAAAGAAAACAACTTCGGCATCAAGCCCTGCGGTATGGGTTATTATGCAGAGGTGTATGACAACAAAATCGTTTTCGTTGCCCGTAACTTTATGAAAGGCGAGTACATAAAAGGCGATTGCGAGTTCGTTGAATTTGAAGTTTCGTTGATTTAAAGAATAAATAGCAAAAAAGAAAGAAATTTTAGGATTATAATTATATAAACAAGAGGCGGAAAACTCCGCCTCTTGTTTATTTGCCTTATATTAATTGTGTGGTTGGGTATAGGCAAGCCTATACCTTACGGTTGTAGCACTAACCCAAAAATCTATTTAAACCAATACACCAGTAAGGCACTGGCTTGCCTGTGCCTCAGGAAGTGTAAAAGTAGTGCAAAGCTAATTATGTTCGGCTTCGCCGAGAGAAGTTCAAGTCTTCTCTTGTTGTAAAAATAAAAAAATAAAGCAAACAACTCAAACGAGTTATTTGCTTTATTGGTCTGAGTGAGAAGACTTGAAGGGCTTTGCCCTTCACGCTCACAGGCTCGCTAACCCGATTGTGTTCGCCTTCGGCGAGAGAAGTTCAAGTCTTCTTTTGCTTAATCAAAACAAAAAAAGAACAGATAACCGATGGTCATCTGTTCTTTTTGGTCTGAGTGAGAAGACTTGAAGGGTTTTGCCCTTCACGCTCGCAGGCTCGCTAACCCGATTATGTTCGGCTTCGCCGAGAGAAGTTCAAGTCTTCTTTTGCTTAATCAAAACAAAAAAAGAACAGATAACCGATGGTCATCTGTTCTTT
>JAZSBI010000174.1:0-19574 GCA_045602345.1 Acutalibacteraceae bacterium
ATCACAGAGATATGGCTACGAGCTTGCAAGAATGGCTCTTGCTCTTACAATGACAAAAGAAGAAGTTGAAGCAAACGATATGCTCAACTGTGCTGAAGAAATTGCCGAATACGGCGATGACGAATACTATTCAATTTGGTATGAAAATTGGAACAAGGATGACGAAGGTAACGATGTAATTCCTGAAGAACAGGAAGTTGAACCTTTCCTTAACCTTCTTATTAAGCAGGTTAAAGTTCCGATTTCAAATAACCTTATTGAAGCTGTTGGTAAACTTAATATGGCTAACTATGTTGTTATTGCAGAAGAAAACGGCACATATTCAACCATTACAGAAATCGGTTATATGGAAATGGGTAACCAGTTCAAAACAGTATTCTTACCCGGTGAAATTTGTCAGGACCTTATCGCTCCCGACGGTGCATCTCTTCTTAGTGAATATTCAGTAACAGGTACGCCCTTCCAGGCTAGTCCTGCTTCCTCAATCTTCGGTAATGATGTTAAATGCTTTGGTCTTATGAACGACGCTATCGGATATGTTGTTCCTGATAATGACTACACAATGGGCGATCCCGTTAACCACTACCACGAGTTAATCTCTCTCGGTAAAGGTGTTGCCTCTGCTCTTATGTATGGTCTTGAAGAGCTTAATGCCGAAATTGTTCGTGTATAATTTAATCTGCAAATTATAGAATTACACCCTCGGTTTTGTACCGAGGGTGTAAATTTTTATATCTTATTGAATTCTTCCGAATAGCCCATAACACTCTGTTGTCTTTTATCTGCAAGCTCAGCGTACATCCATTCACGCTTCTGTCTGGAAATAGGCCATAAAAATTTGGGAACTATTCTTAAAATTCCTGTTATGGTGGGAACAATTGTACAAAGTGCAAACTCCCAGAATTTGGTTCTGTCATTCTGTGTACCAATTTCAAGCCCTTGAACATAACCTATACGTTTCATTATTAAACTGGTTACAGAACCCAGTAAAGCTGATTGTATCTTCAATATTAAACCTTTTGCAACACCAGTTGTAGCTTCCATTCGGTAGCCATTCTTCCACTCACAATAGTCCATTGCTTCATTCCAAAGGTCAGCATTAATAACTTTTGATATACCCCAGGACCATTTAATAAACCATTCCTTTAATCCAAAGGCAATGCACATTGGTATTGTTTTCTTAAACATTGTTTTCTTTTTTGTCATACCGAAAACAAAAACGGCTGTTGTAATTGCACTGTTATATATATCATTGAAAATCCAAAGGGACTTAGAAGAAAAACGTTTTCTTAAAGGTCCTACAAAAGCATAGCTTATGCTACCATTCATTGCTGAAGGTATATTTAATAATGTAATAAGAGAATAACTCCCCAGAACATCTATAAAATAGTTTGTTTCACTTTTACTGATAGAAAAATTGCCCAGAAATTCAGATAAGCACATAAGCAATACCGGGTAGTTTGAAACAATTGCTTTCATCCCCTGTTTTATACTTGGCTTTTCAATGGATTGGGGTACCCGCTCTTTAGATTGTAAGAAGAACCAGAACGTACAGAGTGAAGAAATCAGTGCCGTTCCTCCTCCCATTAACATAAACACAGAACTAAGCTTCCATTTCACAACCTTATTGTTTACAAGGTCGATTAAAACACCCATTATGTATCGCGGTAAATCTTCACCCATATAACCTGTAAGAAGTTCTGCCAACGTAATTAGTCGTATACGCTCATTAGGATTAGGAGTTATGGTTGACATATATCCGCTTTTTGCAACATTTGTAAAAGTTCCTGCAGTTTCATTTATTATTGCAAATACATAATAATAAATTAATTTCGGCAAATGGGTTCCGCCGGTACTGGGAAAGAATAATGGTAATAACCAAGTAAATATACCTATTATAGTTAAAGGTATTTGCATGCCTACAAGATATGGTCTAAACTTTCCTATTCTTGTACGGGTGCTGTCAACAATAACCGAAATAAACGTATCGTTTACGATATCCCAAGCTGCGGTAACAATGTTCATTACCGCACTTACGGTAAAATCAATATGTACTACATCCCATATATACCTTTCCGAAAAGGAATTAATATTAAAGGAGTTGGACCAGTCATTCAGAAGATATGCTACAGTTTCCTTGACTCCAACGTAATTAAAGCCTTCATAATATCTTACATTTTGGTTTTTAGTGTCAGTACTTTCAATTAATATTTCATTTTCGCTCATAAAAGCACCTCCCCTATTCTGCACTGATATTTACAACACAAGTGTCTGTAAATACCTTTCCCAGATATTTTAACTGAACCGTAACAGTAACAGGTACATCACTTTTCTTCAAGGATTTTATATAACCCATTTCATCAACAGCTACAATATTTTCATCAGATGAAGAGAACTCAACTGTATACTCACTATCATTATCAATTATTGCATTGACGTTCAACATATATTCTTCATCAAAATCAATTGTAACTTCGTCCTCAACAAATGAAATACCTGAATAAGAATATTCATAGGTATCAGTTACGGTATAAATAAAAGATATTTCTTTTTCACCAAAGAATGCTGCCTCATTTACAAAGCATACGTTTGTTGTAATGTTATAATTTCTTATTACATTTATATATTCAACCTTATCAGTAACGCGATTAACCTTTACTTTAACAAAAAAACTTTCAGGCTTGGCTTCAAAAGATTCTATTTTGCAATTATCTTTAACAGAATTAACAAAATTGTTTTTAGCTTTTAAATCACTTTCAGTTGAAAACATTTTATAAAACTTTTTATCTTCCGAAATAGTTTTACCGTCAATTTCAAAGGTTAAATAGTAGAATTCGTTATCAACAAGATTACCTTCATCATCAAAAACGCTTTCACCGTTTTCATTAACCTGACCTATTGAATAGTTTGAACTATTCAATATACTTTCATTAAGCACAAGGGAAAGTTTATTACTGTTATCAGCCTTGAATGATCCCTCGAAATCAGCTGCATAATAGGTATCAACAGTTGGAAGAAGTTTATCTTTAACATAGTTTAATAACGCTTCGTCCCCTGCTTTATTTTCTGATTTCTCTGATACTACTAGCTCATTAACAGCTATATCAGTATATATTTTTGTTTTAACAAATCTATCTTTTGTGTTTGCAATCAAAGAATTCGCATATGTAATTAAACTTTCGTCTGAATTATCAAGCTGTGTCAGGCTTTCAATTTTATTAACCTGAGTTGTTGCCTGTTCACTTTCAAGATTGTTTACAGTCACAACAAGCACTACTAAGCAAATAGCAAGGGCTACAAAACTACACACACCAAAAGCTACAAATTGTTTTAATTTACTTTTCATCATTTTGCCCTCCCTCTTTTGCAGTTTGGACAAATTTTTCTTTTTCTGCTTTCTTTGTAAGGCATTTTTCTTCCTCAGATTCCAGAACAGGTAAGGGCAAGTCATAATAAGAAATTTCGCCTATCTTAATTCTTTTTCTTATTTTAACTCTCAATAAATCAACTTCTTTTATTTCCGGTTGTATATTTTTAGTAACAATAAGTCTGTTTAATATAAATATTAACAACAACACCGCAAAACAAGCAACAGCACCCACACCGGCGCGAGCTTCAATAAATGTAAATTCAGAAAGCATTGCTTTAAATGCAAAAGCTTCTACACCTGCAAACAGTGAAATGACCATTCCTGTTAAGGAAAAAACTTGAGCCACTTTTGCTGTTTTTTGAATATTGATAAATGACAATAACAGTGTTACAAACACACCAAGACCACAAAGAAAAATGAGAACAATGAATGCCAATAACATCATTATAGCAATTGTTAGCTTAGGGACATAAATGTTCAAATTTACAATCGCCTGTAATGTACCATCAGTAAATGCCTGATAAATTCCCCAAGCTCCAAAGCTGAACTTTGCAGAAAACAAGTTAAAACCTGCTTCAACACTTGCAAACGGAACGAAAATAGCTCCGATAGCAATAACCATTGCCACAATTCTCATTATCTGAATTTTCCCACCAATAAACGCTGTTTTAAGTTTTGAAACAAGAATGTGAAAGGTTGCATATTCAAGCTCGCATCTTTTGGCGTCCTCTGCCAACAAAGACTTTTGCTGTGCATAAAAAATATTGACACCACAATTTTTACAGTTTGAAGAAAGTTCAAACCTACCTATTTCTTTCTCACAGTTGGGACATTTCATTTTTTCACCTTATTTCTGTAGTCAGTTATCCAACAAAATTTCGACCAAATCCCCTACCTTCTGTGGTCGGGGTTTATTTATTCTAAAAAGTAAGTCATCAATATTCTTTTCAACCGCATCTATTTCCCGCTTAAAATCCTGGGCAGAAACACGAAGAACACCAAAACGTACAGCTGAAAGCTGAATAAGATTGTCAGATGTAACCACGCGAACATTATCATTTTTACCTATATCGCTAATAAGTTTTTCTATGTAGTTATCACCTAATTCACGCTCCTTGGTATAAACAACGTGAATATTATTATAGTTAAACCTTTGCCCATTATTGCCTGAAACTTTATAAGCATCAAAAACAACAATTGTTTCACATTTAGTAAATGCAGAATAATTACAAAGAACATCAAGAAGTTTGTCACGGGCAGCACCTAAATTGTCTTTAGCAATACTTTTAAACTCATCCCAGGCAAAAATAACATTATAGCCATCTACAATAACATATTTCTTTCTGATTTCAGTATTATATTCAGTATTAACAGGCTTTGCAGGTGTTTTATTATGACTGTACCTATAAAAAGGGTGCTTATCCTCGCCAAATTCACGGGTCATAATAACTTCTAGCTCTTTATCGTCAATGCGAAAGTTTCTTTTATTTAGACTAACCTCATATGGCGTTTTCTCTTGTTCAAGACAGGAATCAATGTGCATATAATCAAAAACTTTGTCCCATTTCACATTAAAACCGGCACCATGGGCACAAAACACAGAATCCGGAGAGTTTTCCAAATCGCTTTCGGGAGAATAATTCGAACTTTCAATTATTGCATCCGCATTATGGCAAATATCATAACCACAGACTTCAAGGAACAAACGGCCTTTGCCGCTAGTATAGGCTGCAACCTCAGATGCATAGCCATTCATAGTAGTAACAGGTGCTTTGCCTGTTAGTATGCTTAAGCCGTTATATTCCTCAGGAGAATCTATATCTCCGCTTTTCATTTTTATATCATTAATAGCTCGGCCGATTTGCTCAGTGGGAATTTCAAGACGAAAGCTGTAATAGGGTTCTAAAAGAACAGCTTTTGCTTGCATAAGACCTTGTCTTACAGCTCTATAGGTAGATTGCCTGAAATCACCACCCTCAGTATGCTTCAAATGAGCTCTGCCAGCAGCAAGAGTAATTTTAATATCTGTTATTGGTGCACCTGTAAGAACACCAAGATGCTCTTTCTCAGATAAATGTCCCATTATAAGATTCTGCCAGTTACGGCTTAAAGAATCCTCACTACATTTTGAAGTAAAAACAAGTCCACTTCCCCTAGGCAATGGTTCAAGTATCAAATGAACCTCTGCATAATGCCTTAAAGGCTCATAGTGACCTACACCTTCAACTTTGTTCTCTATTGTCTCTTTATAAAGAACTTTACCGCTGTCGATTTCCACATCAACATTAAAACGGTTTGATATAATGCTTTTTAAAATTTCAGTCTGAACTTCACCCATTAAGGAAACGTATATTTCCTGCAAAAAACTGTTCCAGGTGATATGTAATTGCGGATCTTCTGCCTCAAGCTCCTTCAACTTCGGAAAAAAGCTTTTCGGATCGCAGTCTTTGGGTAAAACAATTCTATAATTCATTACAGGCTCTAAAAAAGCTTTTCCAAAAGATTTTTCAAAGCCTAGCCCATCACCGGTGTTAACGGAATTCAAACCTGTAAGTGCATAAATACCGCCACATACAGCCTCATCAACTGTTATAAATTTTTCACCGGAATACACCCTGATATTATTTACTTTCTCATTTTTATCATTAATAACTAAGGTATCCTTAACCTTTAATGAACCACCGGTGATTTTAATATGAGTGATTCTTTCACCCTTAGTATCATGTGTTATTTTATAAACCTTTGCACCAAAATCTAAAGGGTAATTTTTTACCGAGATGTATTTTTGCAGACCGCAAAGAAAAGCGTCAACACCGTCCCCTTTTAGACCTGAACCAAAGTAGCAAGGGGTACATTTTCTGTTATATATAATTTCTTTTATCTCTTCCTGTTTAACAGATCCGTTTTCCAAAAAGCACTCTAATAAAGCTTCATCACACATTGAAACATTTTCGAAAAAAGCTTCACAAGTATCATCGGTAAAATCCACACAGCTATCAGAAGAAAGACCTTTTAAGTCTGCAAGTATCTCTTCTTTTGTAAGACGGGCATAGTCCATTTTGGTTACAAAAATGAATGTGGGAATGTTATAAAGACAAAGAAGCTTCCACAAGGTTCTTGTATGAGCCTGAACACCATCGGTACCACTAATAACAAGTATAGCATAATCAAGAATTTTAAGCATACGCTCCGTTTCAGCAGAAAAGTCTACATGTCCGGGGGTATCAAGAAGATTGATTTCCAAATCACCGATATTAAATACCGACTGCCCCGCAAAAATCGTAATACCTCTTTCACGTTCAAGGGTATGGGTATCAAGAGCCGTGTCACCGTTATCTACACGACCCAACTTCCTTATTTTGCCCGATTTATATAAAAGGGTTTCTGCAAGTGTTGTTTTACCTGCATCAACATGGGCAATAATACCAACTACAACCTTATCCATTTTTATCCTATTCTAAAATACCGACAGAACAAGGACTCGCTCTGTCGGTATAATAATTCTTATGATTTAAAATCAACTGTAATTTTGCCATCAGCAATGTTAACTGTAATTTCATTAACAAGTGTACCGGCGTTATCAATAAGAATGTTTGCGATTTTATCTTCAACTTCTTTTCTTATTGTTCTTCTGATATCACGGGCACCCCTACCACCATCTTCAGACAAATCGGCAATAACTTCATACACACCATCACCAACCACAAGGTCAATGCCCTTATCTTTAAGTGGAGCTTTAAGCTCACCTAAAAGAACCTCTGCAATCTTAACAAGTTCAGGTTTACCAAGGGTATTGAAGGTAACTATCTCGTCAACTCTTCCTAAAAATTCAGGACGCAGGAATTCTTTCAAGGCTTTCATTGTTTTATCTTTGGAAGCCTGATTCTTATCACGATTGAAGCCAAGGGCGTTTTCGCTGATATGACTACCTGCATTAGATGTCATAATAATAACAGTATTTTCAAAGCTGACTGTTCTACCCTGTGCATCGTTAGTTTTACCTTCGTCAAGAATCTGAAGAAGAATGTTAAGCACGTCGGGATGAGCTTTTTCAATCTCATCAAAAAGTACAACCGAATAGGGCTTTCTTCTTACCTTTTCTGTAAGCTGACCCGCTTCATCATAGCCAACATAACCGGGAGGAGAGCCTATAAGACGTGAAACGCTATGCTTCTCCATAAACTCGGACATATCAAGACGAATAAGGGTTTCAGGTGTTTCAAAAAGCTCATTAGCAAGCTGTTTAACAAGTTCTGTTTTACCAACGCCGGTAGGACCAACGAAAATAAATGATGCAGGTTTTCTTACTGCAGAAATCTGTACTCTGCTTCGTCTGATAGCAGCAGAAAGAACCTCGATAGCTTCATCCTGGCCGATAATTCGCTGTTTAAGCTTATCTTCAAGACCGGAAAGCTTACGCATATCGTTCTCAATAATTTTAGATGTGGGAATACCTGTCCAAAGGTTAATTACCTTTGCAATATCCTCTTCTGTAACATCATTATCATCTGCTTTGGTTTTAAGCTGTGCAGCATTTTTTTCCAAAGCAAATCTTTCCGATTTAAGGTTTGCAATAGCCTCATAATCAGGCTCATTTCCAGCAGCCATATCAAGAAGTTCTTCCTGACGCTCATTCAACTCTTCTATTTTCTTCATAAGTTTCTGATAATCACTTATGGCTACATTGCGAAGATTTGCACAGGTACAGGCTTCATCAAGAAGGTCAATTGCTTTATCGGGCAAGAACCTGTCGTTAATATATCTTTCCGAAAGATGAACTGCTCTGTAAACAAGAGCATCGGAAATTTTTACTTTATGGAAATCCTCGTAGTATTCCTTGATTCCTACAAGCATTTTAAAACATTCTTCAACTGAGGGCTCCTCAACCTTAACAGGCTGGAAACGTCTTTCAAGAGCCGCATCCTTCTCAATATGTTTTCTGTATTCATTGAAGGTTGTAGCACCAATAACCTGAATCTGTCCTCTGGAAAGAGCAGGCTTAAGGATATTTGCAGCATTCATAGACCCTTCAGCATCACCTGTACCAACAAGGTTATGAACCTCATCAATAAAAAGAATTATATTACCTTCCTGTTTAACTTCATCAACAAGACCTTTAATTCGGCTTTCAAACTGTCCTCTGAATTGAGTACCGGCAACAAGAGCAGTCAAATCAAGAAGATGAATTTCTTTATCTGCAATTCTTGCGGGTACATCCCCTGCGGCAATTCTGAGAGCAAGCCCCTCGGCAATTGCAGTTTTACCTACACCGGGCTCACCTATAAGGCAAAGGTTGTTTTTGGTTCTTCGGCAAAGAATCTGTATAACTCTGTAAATTTCAGTTTCTCTACCGATAATTCTATCAATTTCACCGGCTCTTGCTTTTGCAGTAAGGTCGGTGCAATAGGAACTTAAAAATTTACGTTTAGATTTACGTTTTTTCTTTTTACCTTTGCCGTTTTCTTCTTCAAGTTCTTCATCAAATTCATCAATTTGTGCATCCAAAGATGCTGAATCATTATCAGAAGAGTTATTATTGTTCATAATATTCTGAATAAAAGGCATAGTACCTGCGCCACCAAACTGGAAATCCTCTAAGTTTTCCATCATATCACCAAACTGTTCGCTAACAGCTTCGATATCATCCTCCGTGATACCCATGGACTGCATCATTTGCTTAATCGGACCAATATTAAGCTCAGAAGCACACTTTATGCAAAATCCTTCCTGTGTGGTTTTATCACCATCAACACGGGAAACAAAAATTACCGCAGGGCGCTTTTTGCATTTACTACATATCATTTTGTTGTTCATTTATTTCTCCTGGGAATAGTTAATTAAATTATTTTTTAGAAAAACGTTCCTTAAACTGACGTAAGGTTTCAGGAATATAGCTTGCAAAAGCTACTAATGTCAGTATTGCCGAAATGATAACAAGTATCATCATAAGAATATTGGGAAGAGTGAAAATTGTTCTGAAAACACCAACCTCAGGGCCAAATGCAATAACAATTATCATAATCGCATAGAATGCAAATGTTGCAACCTTACCGTAAATTTCCGCAGCACCGGGACGAATTCCGCAAGCGAGCATAATTGCACCACCTGCAACCATAACAAATTCCTTAATAATAAACACAAGGAAAACCCAACTGAAAGCTTTTAAATTTTCATCCTTAGCATTGTTGAAAGAAAGGAATAAAAGAATTGCAAGTGTAATTTGAGTTAACTTATCAGCAACAGGGTCAAGAATTTTTCCTAATGCGCTAATTTGGTTGAATTTACGGGCAATTTTCCCATCAAAAAAGTCAGATAAACCTGAAAGCACAAGTGTAAAAACAGCCCAACCATACATTTGGTTATAAAACAAAACTGCAAAAACAGGAATAAGAATAATTCTTATTACACTAAGTAAATTCGGAATTGTCCAGCAACCTTTAAATAAATCCTTCATTTTATGTCACCTCTTAACCAACCATTGAAATAATGGGGTTATTTTCAACTATATAACCGTATAAAAATGAGCTGTTAACCGCTTCAACAACCGGCGCTGCACCGGACATACCGGCAATAAAGTAGAAAATTGTACAACCGATATACACAATAGCTGCTGCCTTAACAACACCAACAACGCCACCAAGTATTGAATTAAATTTACCAAGAATTGGTAAATCGTTAGCTTTTTTCATAAGTGAAGCTACAACCTTCAAAAGAATTGTAACAATGATGAACATAGCAACAAAAACAACAAACTCAGTTATGTTGATCATTATTGTATGTCCGATTTTATCAACTGCAAGTTTAATAAGTTCAGCATCCGACAAACCGCCTGCAGAAGCCATTGAAGAAACAACAGATGCTTTGCTTACACCTACAACCTCAGCAAGTTTAACTGCCCCCTGTGGAAGGCCATCAATCATAGCAGAAACTTTATCTTCAACAGGCAAACCACCTGAAATTTCATCAAGTACTCTGGTGAAACGTGTTTCAACAAGGTTGCGAACAAAAAGGTTGTATGCACTTTCTGCAACAGTTTTATAAAATTTACCTGTAACCACAGCGGAAATAACTACCGCCAGAGCATCGATAACTGTGGACAAAAAGCCTTTCTGATAAGCTTTAAACACCAAAAACGCAAATAAGCCGACTAAAATAATATCAAGTATGTAACCCATAAAAAAACCTCCTTATGTTATAAACCGAGTTCAATAGAGCTATTACCTACTGAAAAACAACGAGAAATTTTATCAAGAGAGTATATAAACAGATATTTATCTGTGGGAATTAAAGCTTTTGCTTCGCCCTTGATATCAATCTGTGTTATTTTACTTCCCTTTAAATTATATACCATTGTACAGTTTTCGGCAAGAGCAAATATATATTTCTCACTCATTGTAACGCTTTTTATTTTACAATCAGTTTCAATAACAGCTTTCTGCTTACCCTTTGCTGAATACACTGTAATTAAAAAGTTGTTAGCACTACCATAGCGAGCAAGAGCAACAGTGTAATCACCTTTAACAGAACGATCGAAAGAATTAAACTCAGAAGCGTAATATTCACATACAGTTACAGGGTTTTCACTTTCTTTATTTATTGTGTAAACACCTGTGTTAGAAAATACCGTTAATGAATTAACCGAACTAAAAACTAAATCAAGAACTGTAGAATTTTTAAACACTTGTGAATTTATAGGCTCCTGATAATCAAAACCGAAATATTTTACATTAGTAAATATTTCACCATTTTCTGCACCTACAGTAGCAACACCAGCAAATTTACCATTTGGAGAAAGTGCAATTGAAGCAATAAATTCATAAGCACAGTTCCATTGGAACAAAACCTTATTTGTTGCTGAGTAAACTACAAGAGAACTTGTAGATGTATCGCCCTTAATTCCTAAAGCGTAATTACCAACCGAGCCATATTCTGCACAGATAATATCTCCGCCAGCCTCACCGATAAAAAGAACCTTCTTTTCATTAATAAGCATAAAACTTCTTTTTCCACGGTCAAAAATAACTGCTCTGTCATCATTTACAGAAATGGAAGGAGATGCGTAGCTGTGGGGCTGTGAATAAATCAATTTACCTCTATGAGAATATACTGAAAAATTCTCGGTAGTCAATATAATAAGACTATCACCAATAATCTGCGTATTTATTGTTGAATCGGAATTAACCTGTAAAGGAAAGTTTTCTGCATCGCGGGTAATAAAGGTAGAAATTCTTGCAGAAAGAGCGTCCAACGGAACAATACCCACCAAAGAAAGAATATAAACAAAAACAAAAACTGCAACCAAAGCACCGGCTATTATCATTTTGCTTTTGGTTTTTTTCGAAAAACGGGAAACCCGGCTATAGCCGGTAAAGCCACTATTAAGTTCCGTAAACTTAACCTTCACACAATTCACCTCCGTAATACACTTTATTAAGATACAGACCATCAGGAATTGCAGTAATACCAGCATAAGTTCTGTCTTTTTTATTTATTATTTCGGGTATATCATCAGCAGATATTTTACCCATATTAACATATAATAGTGTCCCTGCCATTATGCGGACCATATTATACAGAAAACCATTTCCACAAACTCTGAATTTAACAAAATCACCATCACGAAAAACTGTGGCACTGTATATAGTTCGTACTTTAGAATTAACCTGTGCATCTGCAGCACAGAAAGAAGAGAAATCATAAGTACCAATAAAATGCTTTGCAGCTTTGTCCATCAACTCAACATTGATGTTATACTTATAATTGTATGCTCTTTTATACATAAATGGTGACGGCACAACTCTGTTTTCAATTACATACTCATACTCTTTTTTTTCACAATCAAACCGAGCGTTAAAATCATAGTCAACCTCTCGGCAAGAGTAAACCGAAATTTCTCGTGGTAGCTTTGCAGAAGAGAGGGCGACAGGAAAGCTTTCAACAGGAATGGTAGATTCAGTTCTTACATTAAAATAATATTCGTTTGAATGAACACCTGCATCCGTCCTGCTGCAACCAATAATATTGGGTACTTCACCGGTTAGTCTTTCCCAGGCTTTTTTTAATTCACCCTGAACACTTACTGCATTATCCTGCTGCTGCCATCCGTGGAAGACAGAGCCGTCAAAGGCTATTTTAAACAGTAAATTTCTCATATCAAATCACGTTATCGAAAAAAACATTAAAAAGTATAATTCCTACACAGACTACAAGCATTATTCCATAGGCAACAAAATCCCGATAAGAGATTTTCATTTGTCTTAATCTTGTTCTACCTTCACCGCCTGTGTAGCAACGGCAAGACATAGCATCTGTTAACTCAATCGCTCTTTTGAAAGCTGAAATAAATAGCGGTATAAATATTGGAAAAAGCGCTTTGATTCTGTTTATAATGTTACCACTTTCAAAATCGGCACCTCTCGCCTTTTGTGCGGACATGATTCTATCTATCTCATCAATAAGGGTAGGAATAAATCTTAAAGCAATGGTCATCATCATTGCAAATGTGTGAACATCAACCTTAAACACCTTTAAGGGTGACAAAAGTTTTTCGATTGCATCTGTCAAATCTGTTGGAGAGGTTGTATATGTTAAAAGTGAGCTAATTAAAAGTAAAACAAATATTCTTACAATAATGAACAAGGCGGTAAAAATTCCCGTATCGGTAATTGAAATGAATTTCCACTCAAAAAGAACATTACCCTCTTTTATATAATAAATCTGCAAAACCGTTGTTAACAAAACAATAGGCAAAAGCGGTTTAAGGCTTTTTAAAACAAGTTTTGGAGAAAGTTTAGTAAGAATAAAAACAATAACCGAAAAAGAACTTATAAGTCCCAAAGCCCAAAAATTCCGGCAAACAAATATAAAAATTATAAACAAAAATGTCAATACAATTTTTGTTCTTGCGTCCAATTTATGAATTGGTGAGTTACCCGGGAAAAACTGACCGATAGTTATATCTTTAATCATAGCTTTCCCCCCTTACCAAAATACTCAATAATAGCTTTCTTTGCACCTTCAACAGTATATGCCGTCTCGCCTAAATCAAAGCCATTTTTCTTAAGTTCAAGGAATATGTTTGTTATTTCAGGTACATCAAGTCCCAACTCTGATAAAGTTTCGCCCTTAGAATAAACCTCAGGAACAGTACCGCAAAGAGCTACCTTACCTTTGTTCATCACAACAACTCTGTGGGCAACATTTGCAACATCGTCCATATTATGTGAAACAAAAATAACAGTACTTCCCGTTGAAGCATTATAATCCTTTATCAATTTAAGAAGAGCGTTTTTTCCTACAGGATCAAGACCTGCAGTGGGTTCATCAAGAATAAGAACCTTGGGCTCCATAGCAATAACACCGGCAATGGCAACCCTTCGCTTTTCACCACCCGAAAGGTCAAATGGCGATTTTTCAAGATAATCCTCGCTCAGACCAACATAAGAAATTGCAGAAAGTACTCTTTTATTAATTTCTTCATCTGAAAGTCCCATATTTTTAGGACCAAATGCAATATCTTTGTAAACGGTTGATTCAAAAAGCTGTTGCTCAGGATACTGAAAACACAAGCCCACAATAAAACGGCACTTACGAAGGGTTTCTTTTGAAGTGTGAATATCTACACCCTCAAAAAGAACTTGTCCGGAATCCGCTTTCAAAAGCCCGTTAAGATGTTGTAAAAGTGTACTTTTCCCGGAACCGGTATGACCAATAAGAGCAACAATTTCACCTTGATTAAAATCAAGTGAAACGCCTTTCAGGGCACCGGTTTCAAATGGAGTACCTTTTGAATAGCCATATATTAAATTGTGCACTGAGAGCACTGACATAATTTAACCTCTGTTATCTTTATACTGTTTAAACACCTTTACAAATTCTTCGGCAGTAAGAGGTGTTTCTTCAAAATCAATACCACTATCTTTTAATGAGACAGCAAGTTCCATTGGTCTGGGAACAGCCAGGCCAATGCTTTTCAAAAGTTCCATATTAGCAAAGACCTGACGGGGTGTCCCATCAAGTTCCACCCTACCATCATTCATTACAACAACCCTATCAGCTTTAACAGCCTCATCCATAAAGTGTGTAACAAGTATTACAGAAATACCTAACTCGTTTTTAAGTTTAAGAAGTGCATTAATAACCTCTCGCCTACCCTTCGGGTCAAGCATTGCTGTAGGCTCGTCAAGAACAATGCAATTTGTCTGCATTGCTATTACACCTGCAATAGCAACTCGCTGCTTCTGTCCACCCGAAAGACGATGTGGTTCGTGCTTTCTGTAATCATACATATCAACAAGCTTTAAAGCTTCATCAACACGTTTCCTGATTTCCTCGCGGGAAACCCCGAGATTTTCAGGTCCGAAAGCTACATCATCCTCAACAATTGTTGCAACAATCTGGTTGTCGGGATTCTGAAAAACCATACCAACCTTTCGCCTGATTGGTATTTCATTTTTTTCGTCAGAAGTGTCATAGTCATAGGTTATAACTTTTCCGCTTGTGGGTATTTCCAAAGCATTTATCAGCTTTGCCATAGTAGATTTACCGGAGCCGTTATGACCTAATACACAAGTAAATTGACCATCGTAAAACTCGAGGTTCAAACCGTGTAAAGCATCGTCTGTTTCATCGGAATAGCGAAAATCCACATTTTTAAATTCGATAATTTTATTCATACTCATTTTGTCCACACTGCAGTAGAACCACAAGGAAGCACAAGACCGCTGTCGGTAACCTTAAGCCCGATTTCATCAGCGGTAGCAAAGCCTCCGAAACGTTTTGCTACTGTTGAATTCAATATGTAACTCATAACCGCAGGAGATACACCTGCTGTATAAGAATTTATAAGCACTGCCAAAGAATTGTCAGTCAACAATTCACAGCATTGATTAACGAAACCATAAATTTCATTTTCAAGCTTCCAGACCTCACCGCCGGGGCCTCTGCCATACGAAGGTGGATCCATGATTATAATGTCATATTTATTACCTCGTCTGATTTCACGGGCAACAAACTTCATACAATCATCAACAATCCAACGGACACTTCTGTCAGCAACGCCTGAGGATGCAGCGTTTTCCTTTGCCCACTGCACCATTCCCTTTGAAGCGTCAACGTGAACAACGGATGCACCCTTTAAAAGAGCGGAAACAGTTGCGGCACCGGTATACGCAAAAAGGTTAAGAACCTTAACATCGGTTCTGCCGCTTTTTTCAATTATTTCCCCTACCAAATCCCAGTTACAGGCTTGTTCCGGGAAAACTCCTGTATGCTTGAACCCCATTGGTTTAAGATTAAATTTTAAATCTTTGTAACCAATCTGCCAAACTTCGGGAATTGTTCTATAAAATTCCCAGGATCCACCACCCTGATTAGAACGGTGATATCTTGCATGAGCTTTCCGCCACATGGGATTTGTTCTGTTTGTATTCCAAAGGGCCTGTGGGTCGGGGCGAATAAGAATAATATCTCCCCAACGCTCAAGTCTTTCCCCATCAGAACAATCTATAAGCTCATAATCCTTCCAAAAGTCAGAAACACGCATTAAAGTAATCTCTCCTTAACAACCTGAGCAATTTCTTCTGCTAAAATGTTTATTTTTTCTTCATCCTTGCCTTCAATCATAACACGAACAAGGGGTTCTGTTCCAGAAACACGAACAAGTACTCTCCCCTCATTACCCAATTCCTTTTCGGCAACAGAAATAGCTTTTTTTATTTCTTCGTCACGGGGGAACCTTGCTTTACCAAAATCGGAAACAGGGACATTGATAAGTGTTTGCGGAAACACCTGCATAACAGATGCCAGCTCTGAAAGTTTTTTACCTGTGGCTTTCATAATGCAGAGGAGCTTCAATGCAGAAAGCTGTCCATCACCGGTGGTTGCAAAATCCTTAAAAATTATATGACCGGATTGTTCACCGCCGATTATATAATCATTCTCTAACATATTTTCGAGAACATATCTGTCGCCAACCCTGGTTTTCACACAGTTAATTCCATTATCTTCACAGAATTTAAAAAAGCCCATATTACTCATAACAGTAACAACAGCTGTATTATTTTTAAGACTTTCCCTGTCCTTCATAAATTTAGCAAAAATAGCTATTAACCTGTCACCATCAACAATATTTCCATTTTCATCAACTGCAAGGAATCTGTCTGCATCACCATCAAAAGCCAAGCCGATATCACATCTATTTCGAACAACAAAATCCTGTAAAAACTCAAGATGTGTTGAACCGCATTTTTCATTGATGTTGATTCCGTTTGGATGTGAGGCAATAAAGAAACAGTCATCACAAAGACTCATAAAAATCTGCGGAGCCGTAACAGAAGATGAACCATTTGAGCAATCAACAGCAATCCTGAAAGCATCAAAATTTTTATGATTATAAAAACTCAAATCTGTCTTAGCTACGTCAATAAGATAGTTTATATAATCTGTACGAGAAGTTTTGGAACGAGTGATCCTACCAACCTCACCACCGACTTTAATTGGCGGAACCTGAGATTTATCAAGAATAATACGCTCAATTTCTTCTTCAAGAGCATCCGGCAACTTGTACCCTGTGCCCTGGAAGATTTTAATTCCGTTATATTCACAAGGGTTATGAGATGCAGAAATCATTATTGCCGCATCATACTCATATTTACGCACAAGATATGCAACCGCAGGTGTAGGGATTTCGCCTAAAAGCATTACATCTGCACCAACAGAGCAAAGTCCTGCAGAAATTGCAGATTCAAGCATCTGTGATGATGCTCTTGTATCCATACCAATTAAAACTCTTGGTTTCTTATGAGAATGTTCTGTAAGCACCATGGCCGCAGCTCTGCCAATTTCCATAGCAAGCTCACAAGTTAACTCTGTATTTGCAATTCCTCTTGCACCATCTGTTCCAAAAAGTCTACCCAATAATATCACTCCGATTAATATGATTCGAAAGAACCCTGAGAATCATCGGTAACCGGATTAATACCTAAATGTTTATAACCTAAAGCGGTAACCTTTCTTCCTCGGGGTGTTCGTGTTAAAAAGCCTAACTGCATAAGATAGGGTTCATAAACATCCTCGATGGTTACTGCTTCCTCGCCAATCATTGCGGCGATAGTATCAAGACCAACAGGTCCGCCGTTATAGTTTTCAATCATTGCTCTTAAAAGATTTCTGTCAACAAGATCCAGTCCCAATTCGTCAATTTCCATTCTTTCAAGTGCATTTTGTGCAGATTCAACTGTAATTATACCATTTCCCATAACTTGAGCATAATCTCTGGCACGTTTTAAAAGCCTGTTTGCAATACGAGGCGTACCACGTGAACGGGATGCAATTTCTAAAGCACCATCATTTTCTGCCTCTATGTTTAAAATACCTGCACTACGTTTAACAATTTTTGCAAGTTCCTCCGGTGAATAAAGTTCAAGCCTTAATATAACACCAAATCTGTCCCTGAGTGGTGCGGAAAGCTGCCCCGCACGGGTTGTTGCACCAATAAGGGTGAACTTTTTCAGGTCAAGCCTTATTGAACGGGCAGAAGGTCCTTTTCCGATAATAATATCGAGAGCAAAATCCTCCATAGCCGGGTAAAGAACTTCCTCAATGCTTCTTGAAAGACGATGAATTTCATCAATAAAAAGAATATCACCATCATTAAGACTTGTAAGAAGCGCTGCAAGGTCACCGGGTTTTTCAATTGCAGGACCGGAAGTAACACGAATTTGTACTCCCATTTCATTAGCTACAATTCCAGCAAGGGTTGTTTTACCTAACCCGGGCGGACCATAAAGAAGCACATGGTCAAGGGACTCGTGTCTGTTTTTTGCCGCTTCTATGTATATTTTTAAATTTTCTTTTGCTTTTTCCTGTCCGATATACTCTTCCAGAGTATGTGGGCGAAGAGATGTTTCAATTTCATTGTCGTCAGAAATGTATTCCGGAGCGATAACTCTCTCTTCATCGGCAATAAAAAAATCGTTCATTTTATTCTCCTATTAAAATCTTAACGTCATATTTTTTAAAGCACCTTTAATAAGCTCTTCAACCGAAAGATTTGGTGAAAGCTTACTTACTGCAACCGATGCTTCGGTTTGAGAATACCCAAGGGCTGTAAGTGCCGCAATCGCTTCAGATGTATTACTCATAGCGTTAGCTGTATTTACAGCATTTGAAACATAACTGCTCTCCTCGGAAATAAAGCTTACGTTTGCAATTTTATCTTTAAGCTCCATAATTACACGTTGTGCAAGTTTAGGTCCAACACCATTGGCGGCTGTTATTGCTTTTGTATCACCCGAAGCAACCGCAACAGCAAAAGCATCAGGAGTAAGTTCGGAAAGAATTGCCAAAGCAGCTTTTGGACCAACACCTGAAACTGTAATAAGAAGTTTAAAGGCATCGAGTTCATCGTTGGTAGCAAAACCAAATAAATCCAAAGCATCCTCACGCACATTGAGATGAGTGAAAATTGTTACCTCACTGTTTTGCTGAGCAAGTTTTGCAAGGGTATTTCTGGTAGTAAAGCATTTAAAACCAACACCACCACAAGATATAGCAACGCTTTGCTCATCCTTATAAATTATTTTACCGGTTAAACTATAGAACATAAAGTCACCTTTGTTTTATATTTTATTTTTCATCATCAAAGAATCACTTGCATGGCCATGACAAATTGCAAGGGCAAGAGCATCAGCAGCATCGTCAGGCTTTGGAATTTTATCAAGATGCAAAAACATTCTTGTCATTTCCTGCACCTGTTGCTTTTCTGCCCTGCCATACCCAACAATACTTTGCTTAACCTGCAAGGGAGTATACTCAAAAAGAGGAAGCCCTGCCTTCTCCACCGCAAGGACAATAACGCCCCTTGCCTGTGCAACATCAATAGCTGTTTTCTGGTTTGTATTAAAATACAATCTTTCGATGCTAACAGCATCAGGTTTAAATTTTTGAATCAATTCCGTTAAATCATTATAAATTTTATTTAATCGTTCGTTGAAAGGCATATCTTTATCGGTAGTGATAGCTCCATAGCCAATAAGCGAAAAGTTATTTCTTTCATATCTTACAATGCCACAACCAACAATTGCATAGCCGGGGTCAATACCTAAAATCACCAATTTTTATACCCCCTACCAACAAACTATATCAAACCCATTATAATTCAAATTATTATACCATAATATACTATAAAATAGCAATATTTTTA
>JAZSBI010000175.1:0-13794 GCA_045602345.1 Acutalibacteraceae bacterium
GCTTTAAGATTCAATTTCATCAGACACCACTCCTTTTATCATTTTATTTTCACTGGGCAGAAATGTTAAAAGCTCCTCGTATTTATGCTTCACTTCGCCATTCCCGCCGTATTTTATGTATTTTTCACCTGCAGCAATACGTTCGGACAACGGCATTTCGTGAGACATAATAGTAAGCCTTTTAATAGATAAGTAGTTATCAAGGTTGTGTTCGCTTTGCTCTGCTACCCATTTTTCCCACTTACGTATAAATTTATATACTTTTATGGCTGTAGCAATTATCACTCCCAGAGCAGTAAGCAAGGATGCAAATAAAATACATTTATCAGCCACCTTTAATCACCACCTTCTGAAAAATCAATATACTGAAGCTTCTCCGCTTCCTTATCTGTGATTTCGTGCCAATTTTCTGCCTCTTCAGGAAGAATATCAATAACAGGTGTTTCTGTGTTTCCGTCCGTTAATAACATTCCCTCGTCTGCAACAAGCCTTAATCGACTTGGAATATCTGTTTCTGTGCGAGGGTTTGGGGTTATTGTTACAACTCCGTTTTCGTCCTCATAACGATATAAATTAACCTTCTGCATTTGTTTCTTCCCCCTCTACATAGTTGTAATGAATTGTTGCATTTGTAGCACCCCACGGAGCATTAGCTACTTCACCCTCTGCCCACGGGCAATAAATATCAGTTAAGTTATTACATGCTCCAAAAGCACTAGCTGAAATAGTTGTAGGTAAACTATCAACTGAATTTTGAAAAGTAATTGAATTAATATTAGTGACAGCAAAAGCTTGAGTACCTATATTAGTTAAATTAGGATTAAAAACAATATCTCCCGACAATTTATAACACCTTACAAAGTTGTAGCCTTGAAAATTTACAATGTTTTTAAGATTTTCAACTTCTTTTAATCCCCAGCAGTCCTGAGTAGAACCAGAATATAAAATAGTTTGTGTATCACTTAAAGCAATTTTCTCTAATATAGGACAGTTTTGTAAAATTACATTAGTAGATACACCACTAACATCTATATCTCTTAATGATTGAAAATGATAAAGTTTTACCTCTTTCATACCCTCCGGAAGCCTAACTCTTACACATTGTGTTGCTCCATAGAGATATAAACATTTAAATCCATCTGATACATAAATTTGTTTTATTTTTTGTGCTATATCTCTAAAATCTTCTGGTTGCTCATAGTCAAAACTTTTTGGTGTATTAGTCCAGCCAGCCATAGAGAAATAAGAAACGCCCGAAGTCAAATTTTCGTCTACCAGTTTCCATTTTAAAGTGCCTTTTTCAGTTAATTCCCAGTAAGTATTACATATTCCGCTATGTGTTCGCCCTTTACCTGTTGCAATAATTGGACTATTATCGTCCCAATCGGGAAGTGTGTTTTCCTCAACCAAACCAATCAACTCTTCAACCTTTTCCTTAACAGTGCCCTCTGTACTGTCAAGTACTCTGCTGTTGTCAATAAGGTTTTCGATTTCTTCTGTACCGCCACCACCGGAAACATCTGCTATTTTCTTCATAATTTCATAGGGGGTAGCATTTTCGCGAACTTCAACACCCTTTTCGGTAAGGTTAGCAACACCAAGTGCATTGGCATTTTCAACTTGTGACTTTAACTTTTTTATTGTCACCATTATTCCGCACCCCCTGATATACCCAGGAAATCCAATTTAAACTCCGTAACAGTAATTTCGGGTGAAAACATAATTTGCATATAGCCGCCAATAACCACAATAAGATATTGTTCGCCCGTATCGTCACCCATACCCATAAGACCCATATTGCCGAAATATTTGATGGTCATAGTATCGCCTTCAACAGTAAATGTGTCTTGCTTTATAGTTTCATCAACAGAAGAACCATTAAGAGTAATTCTCAAAGCATAATTTAAATCACTACTGATTAACAGTTTTATTGTTTTAACATAATAACCGTATTCAGGTGCAGTTTCATCAATCAATACCAAATCGTCAAGGCTTGAAACAAGGCTAATTGCACCTTTATCAATGTACTCAATTTTAAAACTGTGAATATCGTCTGTGCTTTTGATACCAAATTCGAAGTGTATATCATCTCCGTTATCAAGGAATGTGATATAGTAATCGCCCTCATCACCTTCGCCACTTTCAACGGCCATATTGCCAAGCTGAAATTCGTAATTGTCACGATTACTGTTGACTTCAGCCTTTTTCAGCATTACAAATTCTTTTGTAACTCCGTCAAGTGTTACCCTGTATGTACCACCTGCAATTAACAGAGGGAATGAGTCAATAACATCTTCCTGTTGCACATATCTCACAACACCGTTGCTTGTACTCCAATCAAATACTGCATCAGCACGCTCAACAATGGTAAGTGTTTCGGGTTCACTACCTACCATAGCAGAAACCGTTTCAAGGTCGCCTTGCAATTCTTTTTTAAGATTTTCAAGTTCGGTTGTGGTTGCCAAACCGTTAAATGTCGTATCAAACCGCTCAGCTATATCGGTTAGCATATCATTAACCGCCTTTGCAGAATAAAACTGGTGTTCATTGGCATTTCCCTTGTATTGGGTAAGGGTATTCTCACCAAAAAGCTCACGCCAATAGCCTTGAAGCATTCTGCAATAAATTTCGTAATCAAAAACCTCGGGTATGATTTCCTCATTTACATCCTCACAATATGAGCCCTTTTCCACAAAAAACATTGTGGGCTTAGGAGAGTACATCAGCTCCATATCTTCTCCGTTTTTTCTGTAAGCGTACACACCAAAAATACAGTTACCGTTTTTAAGTGCGGGAATAATACATTTCCCATCAGTCAAAGGAACGGGAATACCATTGAAAATTGCTGTTACGCTGAGCCCGTCAAAGCTTTCAGGCAAAGAGAAATCGCATCTGTTTATACCGAATTCCCCTTGAATAATCGGGTCAAGCTCGGTTATCATAACCTGTTTTTCTGTAACCTTTACTCTCATAATATTCCCTCCTTATTTATATTTTTTATACATAGCCTTAAGATATTTTTTGTAAGTAGAATACTTTTCCCTGACGGCATCGTGCGATAAATATTCCACCTCTGTCAGAATCCCCGGGTAGCCTGTTGCAAGGCAAAACTCCTCATAGGATTCAGGGTAATTGATTGTTTTATCATCCTTATCTTTATCATCCTCATCAGAATCACCTGAGGTTGTAGCATACAGCCTTTGAAGAGCCAGGTCGTATTCTCTGTCCGCATTAAGCTGGTCTCTTTCCGCCTCTGCAATTTTGAACGCCATTTCTTTTTCAAACTCTTCTCTGTCAAGGGTATCTGTATATTCCTTAAAGGCAAAATCTCTGTCACTTTCCCAGGCATCAACAGTCTGAAGAAAATGCTCGTATTCTGCATCGGACATAGATGTAAGCTTGTCCAGAAGGTATTCACCATCCTTGTAATAACGCTCCAGCCGGTCAAGGTATTTTTCATAATCATCACCATCAAGTGAGCGTAAAAGCTTAACCTCTTCAAAAAGCCTTTCGCTTTCGTCACCATATTGCTCATAGGCTCTGTCCCTTAAATCAAGGGCTATACCGTTAAGATTATTAAGGTATTCATGGTATGCCTGATTACCTGCTGTAACAGCATAGGAATTTGCATAGCCACCTGTAAGAGCTGAAGCCTCTCCCACTGTGTCCATCATAGCTTTTTTACCATTCTGTGTATAAAGCTCCTTATATTGCTGGTAAAGTGGATCTGCATTAAGGTTATATGTAAACTCTTCTCTGTTGAGAATATCGTTCAACACCGCTTCGATTTCAGCAGAATGTTTACTTTCGTATTCATCAGGAGCATTTTTCTCCCAATCGCTGAGCTTTTCCTCAGCATTTTTAACCTCATCGCTTTTTTCATAAGTGGGGCGTTTGGTATTGAATTCAAACGCATTTTTTCGATTTTGATTTTTTGTGGTGGTGTTGGTATTTGCAAAAAGACTGCCCCAGGTATTTTCACCAACAATACCATCCACATCAAGATTATTTTTTCTTTGGTAATCCTTAACGGCAGTTTGTGTTTTAGTACCAAACTGACCGTCAACATCAAGCTTGTAGCCGTGTTTATTAAGCTCCTCCTGAAGTTTTTTAACATCATCTCCCGAAGAGCCGTATTGTATTGTTTTATATGACATATACTCCTCCTTTTATTAGCCACCGGTCGGCAGATGCCAGATGCCAGTCGCCAGTTGCCACGTAAAGATAACCCTTCGTAAAAGTATCGCGAAGCCTACTTTGCACTTTATTCTCTGTACGCAAAATAAACGCCGCTTACATAAATAAAATCTCCTGCAGCAATATCCTTGTCGGCTGTTATAACAAGCTGACCGCTTTCAGATTTTATGCCGCCCTGCCCTATTATTTCTGCACCTGTGTTAATGCTTACGCTAACGGGTGTAAACAATGCGGGAGTTTTATCTAATGTGGCAATAATGTTGGTTGCCCCTGCTGGTATACTCTGGTTAGCGGTAAACCTTAACCTTACAACCACCAGCTCCATACATGGGAAATACCTTGCTATACCTCTTTTATCTGTTACCACCGCGGAAGGCTCTGCACCAACATTCTCAAAAAACAAATCACCTTTTACATTCAGATTCCATGCAACAGTCAGTTCGTTTTCCTTTTCCGAATAGCATCCGAAGGAAGCACCCTTACCGCCATTTCTTATATTAAAAGGAATAGCTGTGCTGGACACCAATACTTCAACAAAAGCATTGTCGGTTGATATACTATCGGTTATTTTGAATGCAACAATATATGAACTGTTATTTAAAAAGCTGCCGTTACCGAAAATACATGGATTTTCATTTAATTCAAGCTCACCCGAATAGGTATCGGTGTCGGCTTTTTTATATTTATAAGTAATTCTTGGAATGTTCTTTCCATTTAAAGAGCTGTAAACGGAATCAAAACTCCCAAGAAGATATGTACCGGTTGTGGTTTTATTTCCGTTTTCATCACACCTGTAAAGGCTTTTAACGGTAATTGTAGGTGCCGAGTATTTAAGAACATTTATAATTTCACTTTTTGTAACGGAAAAGCCACGGCTGTCTTTAACAGTTATGCTTACCGTAACATCCCCTGCCTTAACCAAATCAAAGGTGGCGGGAATTTTATTTTTTGAAGCCGTACCCACCTTTGCGGTGTATGCTACCACCGTGGCACCATGTTTAAGCTTTAAATCCTCAATAAGTAGCTTAACCTGACTTTTGCCTTTTACATATTCCCCTATTTCCGTAGGGACTGAGTTGTCAATTCTTTCTAATATAAATTTAAACTCAGGTAAAAATTCTTGGGTTTTTGGTATCACCAATTTTAGTGAATAGGCTTTGGAGCCGATTTTTTTAGTACCCTTGTAGGTAACAAGAACAACGGAAATATTACGGCTTTTGGCTGTGACTATTTCCTCTGCCCAGGAAAGGGGAACTGTAAAAACATCCTGACTTATTCCCGAAGAAAGGCTATGTGTAACCGAGGAAGATCCCAAACTCCATTTTATTTTATGGTTGAAGGCTGAGGACGCAGCATTTAAGGTTGCCCCAACAGTTTCCTCAGGATTAATGCTTGTTTTGGAAAGTGTCAAAGTAGAAGCACGTGGAATGTCGGTGCAGTCAAATGTACCACTGACTGACCCACCCGACAGATTTGTACCACCCATGGTAAAGCTACCCTCAAGGGAAACAGAAAGTGTGCCATCCTCTGCGTGGGCTACATTCCCTGTCCATTGAGCCAAAGTAAGGGTGACATTATTTCTTGTGTCAATAGTGAGATTTTTATTGACCCTTTCCTTTCCGCCAACCGAAATTTTTACTGTGTTGGAGCTTTGTGAAAGGTTGTAGGCAGAATCTTTATAACCGTCATTTCTTTTTAAAAGCAGCTTTACGGTAATGTTACTTTTATTCTCTTCAACACTTTGTGAATTCTGCTTTACATTAAACCAGATATCATATTTACTACCTGAAGCACCACTGCAGGAGCCGTATATGTTAATTGCCATTTGACCACATCACCTCCAACCCGTTTTCCGAAACATCGAATGTAAAATAGCCATCGGAGCTGTTACCGATTTTAAGGTAGTCAAGAATTTCCGCCCTTGTAATATATAGATTGCTGCCCGAGATATACGCCACCTCGGAAAGCCCCTGAAAGAAGGAAAGTCGGTCGTTTGTGAAACGAGCTTTTATGTCAGAGTCGCTTCTGCCAATTTCAATACCGTAAATACCCTCTTCCAATTCCCCACGGCGAATGTACACATCAAGGGAGGACACAAGCTCCCTGACCTCGCCACCAACGGAAGACAAATCCTCTTCAATACCAACAATACTTTCCGAGAAAGTTTCTGTAATGCCTTGGGTGGTCTGTGAAATCTGTGAGGAAAGCCTTTCCTCCAAATCCCCTAAATCTGTTTTGGCAGAATAAATATTTTCCACCTGGGAAAGAATTTCCTCTGCCTGTATGGTAAATTGAGCATTGTTGGATTTTTTAAAATTCTCAAGCTCCGCTGAAATTTCTTCTGTGGTTTTTGCGTTGGCACTAATGCTTTGTGCCGTCTGTAAAAACTCTGTGTCCACCTGGTTTTTATACTCGCCCAATTCTGTTTTGGTGGCAAACTCACCCTGAGCCACTTGCAGAATCGCCTCCCGACTATCGGAAATGGCGGTGGAATAATCCATTTCTATTTCCTCTGCAGTTCTTATAATCTGCTCTTTAAGCTCCTCAAAACGCTTTTTGCTGTCATTTTTAAGGCGTATTATATTCTGCTTTTCATTATCTTTTTCTGTTTGCAGAGCTTTTTTAACCATTTCAATTTCGCCCGGGGACTTGTCCCCAAGGGCATATGAAAGGGTTTCGTTTAATTCATAAAGATAATTTTTTAAAAGCACAAAACGATTATCTGTGGAATATTTTTCCGATGTAATATTTGGTACGGTTAAATTAAGGTCGTACATTCAATTCACTTCCCATCTGAGCTTCTCGTGAAATGCTGAAAATTTTAACCTTACCCTTACCGCTTATTCTTATTTTCAGGTGATCGCATCTGGGCGAAGTAAAAGGAAGTGCAAATGAACCTGTTTTTTCAACAGCAATGGTTAATTGTCTTTCCCATTTTTCCTTTGAGTCCGTCTGGAAATCAATATTGATTCTTGCACCCTTTTCACCGAATGCCCTGATGACAATTGCCGAGTAATATTTGTTTTCGGGCAAATCCAGTCCCCAAAGCCCTGTTTCACAGGACCAATTCAAAGCATCCTCCTGAAACCAGCCCGATAATTCACCTGTAAAATTTCCGTAAAGGTTTTCGCCATCTGCAAGACAAAGTCGCTTTTCACCTTTTACAATGCCGATAAAATACAGATTACCGTTATGGTTTGCAAACTCTCTTACATCCATATTATCTTCCTTGTGCCAGATAGCTGTTTTCTCATCGTATGTAAAAAGGTTTCTGTTGCCGTTTTTGTCTGTAAGGCAAATATAGTATTTATTAAACAAGCTACCTGCCACCGCATCTGTGTAATAGGCATCGCCAAGTCCATGGGAAATATCAATGGGTATACCGCCTTCGAAAACACATATTCCGTTAGGGCTTTTGTAGTAAAGACTTTCGTTAACAAGGCAAAGGGATTTGTGAGAGCCCTTTTGCACACCACGTATATAAGATGTGTTAAGTGTGTAGGGTGGATTTTGCCCGTAGATTTTATGTATGCAATGCTCCTTAAAGAAAATCACATAACCACGGAAAGCAACCGCACCGGTAAATTCACCGTCAGAGCCTACAGTAACTGAATAGGAATCCTTTGAAATTCCCTGAAAGCAGTTGAAGTTTGAGGGGTCACCTAATTTAGAGGCATATATTTCGTTCCTTTCAGAATTACACCCCCAAAGCCTGTTTCCGCTTTCGCATATAAAATCCATTTGGGGTAACTTTCTTTCAACCTTAACAGGGGTGGTCTGTGTTACAGTATTGGGAATTATACCTGTAACAGTAATAAAATCATCACCCTTGTCACGAATAATGTGGCTACCGTTTAAATCCTCATTATCAAAGCCCGAAAGCTCTACACCATCATACAAATTGAAGTTTTTTCCAATACCTGTACAGGAAATACGCACATAGGTCTGTGCAAGCTCAACCCACATTCCAAGAGCCTGACTGAATTGCTTGAGCACATTAGGCACTTCCGA
This sequence comes from Acutalibacteraceae bacterium, assembly GCA_045602345.1. GTDB lineage: Bacteria > Bacillota > Clostridia > Oscillospirales > Acutalibacteraceae > DTU089. Next base: position 8,209 of record JAZSBI010000175.1, read on the forward strand.
GGTATCAAGCCATAAATCCCCGTTTTTTACCTCTTCAGGCTCAGCAGAAGAAACAATATAATTTTCATATAAATCGCCGTCCCCTTTCGCCAGTGAGCAGTTAACATTCACCCCGTCAACTGTAACAAATTCTGCCTCAAGGGAGCCAAAGTCATTAAAATCTGCGGTGTTAAGGTACACCTTGTCGGGGAAAATAAGCACCCTTGCACCCATGGAAACAAATTGTCTTTCCTCTTCAATATCGGGGAAGGTAAGCCCCTCCACCGGCTGACCGCCGTAATAAAGCAAGCCGTTATTGATATACATAATTTTAGATTTTGAAAAAAGACCCTGAAGCCTTTCCCCCTGCACATTAAAATATGCCCTTTTATTTCGTGGTGAAAGTAGAGGGAAAGCACTCCCACCCATATTTGATTCTTCATAAAAGCAATTATCGGGAATAACTGAATTGTGACTGTAGCCGCCGAAAGCGGAAATCATTTCCTGTCTTTTTTCCAAGTCATATACAGCAGGGTTATACATCATATTCCCCCAGTTTCAAATCAGTATTCTTAGGGAGCTTTTCACAGCGATTCATATAGTCGTGCATTTCCTTATACATGCGGTTAAAAAGCATGGCAGAATTGTTGTAACGACCAATTTCCCCGTTCATATAATCAAGCTTCATAGTCATATAAAGGGTATATATTTCAGCATATTCCGAAGGGGCTTTCACTTCAGCCTCAAGGGGAATTTCTTTGCCGTAGCCTATATATTCCTTATCTCCACGGGGTTTTAAAATTTCACCCCATATTTTTAAATCAAGCTGTGAAATCCAACGTTTTTTAGTAATAATGGAAACATTGTTAGTGCGTTCACTATCAAAATTTTCAATAACCTCTGCAAGTGTCATATAACAACTCCTTTCTGTTGTTAAGATTTCAGATACCAGATCCCAGATCCCAGATTCCAGTTTTTATAACAGATACTTTATTGTTCTATTTTTATTTTGAATTAAGTTATATGTAAATTTAGAATAATAGCGTTATTGCCTCAATTCTGGCATCTGGTAACTGGCATCTGGCATCTTAAATAGATATATTCGCATCAATATACTTTGACGCCACTGCCGCCATCTGTTCACTGTTTTTAATAACCTCTGCAAATCGCTTGGGAACTTCAACGGTTTTACCTGTCTGAACAAGGATTCGCTCCCCGTTTACAGCCACAAAACGTTCTGTGTCATTTCTACCCTGTTTGGGAATAAACACACTCACAAGCTCCTCATTTTTCTTGTTTTCAATTTTCTTATTAGCCATAAAAAATTTCCTTTCGTAAATAGATTCCAGATACCAGATCCCAGATGCCAGTTTTATAACAGATACTTTATTTTTCTATTTTAATTTTGAGATTAAGTTATATGTAAATTTTAAATTATAGAGTTATTGTCTCAATTCTGGCATCTGGTAACTGGCATCTGGCATCTTAAAAATCAGTTCGCCTCTGCTGTAGAACTAAATGTAGACCCGCTTTCGATTCTTACAAGATATTCCTCAACAAGACGTTTAGCGGTTTTAAGACCCTTCCAGCCAATGGATGAACGCTGGTTAAGGGGGTCGTTACCGTAGCCCTTCTGTTTTACGATGTGCTCTACGCCGCCACCTGTAACACTTGTTACACCGTAAGCATCTGCACCAATAATAAGTGTTGCAAATACTGCGGGAGAGTCGCCATCCTTCCAGATTTTTGCCTCTGTGCTTTCAACGAAACGAACACCGCCAAGGCAACCGATTTCACCATTAAGCATATTTTCAGGAGTAGCATATTTCTGCACCTCCATCCACTGGTTACCTGCTTCCTGCATAAGGTCATAGGCAACGTAAGGGTGAATAATACCCACATAATAGCCATCAATTTTAGGCGCATTCATAGCCTTAAGCTCTGCAGCAGCCTTGAAAACATCCTTTACACGAAGAAGGGATGTAGCATCAATATCGCTTCTTGAGGTAACCTCTGTTTCCACGCCGTTTGCAACCTTGGGACAGTAAAGCACGTTTGTACCGCCAACAATTTCATTACGTACAATTGTGTCCATTGTAAGACCTGCCTGGGATGCAAGCTGTTTTGTAGCCTCAACAATGGTGTTGTCAACCGCAGTAAGCTCAAGCATGTCTGTCTGCTCAATGTAATCGCCATACTGTTCAATAGTTGCACTTACAGCAGATACGTTAAGCTTGTTACCGGAAGGTGTTACACCCTCTGTAAGGGGAGTAAGTGCCTTGGGAAGAGAAGAGAATTTTCTGAACTCAATAATCTTACCGCCGTTTTTGGGAATATCACGCTTCTGACCAAACTGGTCGTGAACAAGGTAGGGTGAAGCAAGAGTAATAAGTGTTTTGTCATAAAAGGTTTTCATTTCTGCGGAAAGGTTTTCTGAGGTTGTAGAGTTTACAACATCACCTGCCGCAAAAAGCTGAATATTAAGTTTAAGTTCTTTCATAAATAATCCTTTCCGAAAAAGGAGCGTTTTCAGAATTTGATATTCGCACCGTTTTCTACCTGTTTAAGTATTTTCAAAATATCTTTTGAGGTAAGAGCATTAACATCAACCGCTGTCATAACAGCACTTTCTGAGGAAATACCGTTTTCAAGGGGACGTCTGCCCTTGGATTCGATATTTTTAACCACTTGTTCACGGACCTTATCGGCAGTGTACGCCATAGCCCCCGAAAGGATTTCGTCCTTGTGAACAGTTTCATAAGCTGCCTTAAGCGGAGCACCCGACAGCACAAGCTGTGAAAAAAGCTTTGAGGAACGAAGCTCGTTTCTTAAATCAAAATCAGGGTAAGTATTTTTAATTTCACCGCTTTCTTTAAGCCAGTTTGCAATTCTGCCTCTTAAGCGATTTTCTCTTTCACGAACTAAAACATCGTCTTTAGTGTCTTCATTGATAACATCTCCATCTTCAATACCTGCCTCATCATTAAGACCTTCAGACTTTTTGTTTCCTTTCATTTCGCTTTCAGCGTTACCCACTCCGCATTTTTGGAGTAGCTTCTCCTCTTCCCCCTCCTGAAGTCCGTATTTTTCCATAAGGGTATTAACTGTGCCTGAAACTCTGCTTTTATATTCCTCTAAAAGCTTGGTTTCCTTAAAGCGTTTGTCTATAATGCTCTGGGTTTTCTTTGTGAATTGGTCCTTGAATTTTCCGCTTATAAGCTCCGAAAATTCCTTTTCCAAATCCACGCCTTCAGTACCATTCTGCCCGGCGTCGGCAAACCTTCCGCCCGATTCCCCGTTACCGCTTTCGCCTACCTCAGCAGCAAAAAGCTGTAAATCGGGAGTGTACATAAAATTCTCCATAAAAATTTTCCTTTCTCATCGTCTTTCCGAAGTGTCAGATACTAGCTACCAGTCGCCAGCTACCAGCTACCAGATGCCAGTATGTAAAAGTGTCGCGAAGCCTCACTTTGCGTTTTGCACTCTGCATTTTGCATTTATAAAATCTCTCCTGCAATTTTATTTATCACCGCACTTTTTCCTTCAAACTCCATCATTGAAAGAGCCGAAAGTGCCTGTGTCCTCATTTCAGGGTTAAAGAAGCCGGCATTATACAATTGCAAAGCCAGTTCATTCTGACTGATTTTAGTAAAGGGAGTTGCCGTCTGTGCACTTACTTTAATATCAAAAATAGGCTGTCGCATACCCAATTCAACACCGAAAGCGTTGCCTTGATTTCTGGCAATAATCCCCGAATTATCGTATGAAACAAATTCCTGTTGACCATTGGGTGCAACAATACGAAAAAATCTGGGCTCGTCATAAAATTGGCGAATAAGCTCAACGGCAAGGCTGTTAATTTCCGAAAATGCTCTGTAACCACCCTTAACCATATCACGGGTAAGCTTGCCACCCGCCTCCTGTAAAGCGGCAATAGCACTGGCAGCAGTAACACCGCTTGAAACACCACCCTGTGAAAAATCTCTGTTACCGCTGGTTTCCTTAAGCTCATCAATTTTAGAGTTAAGAATACCAAGATAAATCTCGGGAATACCGGAAATTTTAATTTCCCTTATGCTGTCCTCACCAAGATTACTGCCCGAAACATGAACAAAGCTGTTGGACCAGTCTGCAAACTCCTCTTCGTTTACAGCACCTGCGGAATTAATGAAATATCGTGGAGTTGTAGCCATAGCAGCATTTTTTACAAGGGAGTTTGAAAGAATATCAATCTGCTTTTGAGCATCCTTCATAATGTCTATGTAACCAAAACCGCAGGGTGTACCCTCTTCCACAAAAAGGGTGTCAAATATAAATGGGTATTTGCCATGGTCGTAAAAGCCTCTTTCCCGGTATGCCGGGTCATTTTCAGAGGCATACAAAAGCTCTCCGTTGCAGAATTTACAGTAATGAACAGTTTCCACACCGTTAAGGATTTTCTTATAATAACGGTCGATTACCGCACTTTTATCCTTGGTGTCCACATTGTCGTCGTAAACATATTTTGCAATTTCCACTGTGGAATTGCCTAATTTACCGCTCATTTCAGGGTACATAGCAACAAGGGTTTCATTGTCAATAAGCTCTACATGGAATATATTTTTACTTTTCTGAATGTCCTTGATGCCGGGCTCCCAGAAAAGGTTAAGCAGGTCAATCTGCTTAATTTCAATGTCACCCAAGCCGTTGCTTTTAAGTGGATTCCAAAATATTCCGTAAACCGCAGTACCCGCCTTAAGCTTGTACCACCAGGCATCGCTGTAAATTTTCTCAAAGCCATTGCGTTCGAAAATAACGGGTAGTATCTGTGAAAGCACCTCCGCAGAGGCTTTATCGCTTTCCTCACGTGGCAAGCATATTACCTGCGGAAAATTGTCCATAGCATCGGCATGCTTGTTGGCAATGGAGTTAAAAAGCCAGGCAGATGCATTTTCCTTCCCCTTGCTGCCTCCTAAGGTGTCCCAATGTCTGAGTCTGAACCATTGCTCGTTTTCAACAATTCTTTGTTCGAGTACACTTTTGCCCTCTTTATATTTCTTGAGTATTTCAAGTGCCTTTTCCACCTCATCGGAACCAATAATACCAACCTTGCCGATGTTATCAATATTTGGTTCTTTATCAATTTTCTTTTCCTTTTTCAATTTTCCACTCCTTTAATATCTATAGTCGCCAGCAGATGCAATATGTAAATATATTGCAACACCTATCCCTCTTTTTTGCTTGCAAAAAGGAGGGGAGACCATTCCTTAACTTGTATAATATTGGTTTTTGTAAATTTCGGGTAATAGAGTTTCTTATAAAACATAGTTCGGGCGGAATGGTGGGTGGTACTCTTATACTGCTTTCCTTTGCTTTGTACCACCCACCGCTAACGCGGTCCCCCCTCCTTTTTCGTTGCACGAAAAAAGAGGGATAGTATTCGCTCTCATCAACTATTTCCCCAACTCCAACGGGTCATCATATAACACCAAATTCTCCCTCTTCACCCTCGGCTTAATAGGTCTTGCCATACACATATACCTTACCTCGTCAGCAATATGGTCCTCGCCGGTGGTATCTAAATCTTCAGGATTAGAAACACTGAAGGTAAGCTCGGGCATAGTGCGT
>JAZSBI010000176.1:0-15104 GCA_045602345.1 Acutalibacteraceae bacterium
TCATCGTTGATTTTTCTGCCGTCCTCATAGTACTGAGTACAAGCTTCAGTTGTGATTGTGAAACCCTGAGGAACAGGAAGACCGATGTTGGTCAGTTCTGCAAGGTTTGCACCCTTACCACCGAGAAGCTCACGCATTGAAGCGTCGCCCTCTTTGAACAAATAAACGAATTTCTTGCTCATAATTTACCTCCAATAAATTTTTTGCGCATTTTGGCGCAATTAGAGTTATTACACCATCGCTCATTGTAACACATATTTTCAGAATTTTCCATAGTTTAAAGGTAAAAAACCCATAATATAACAAAGTTTTTTTTGGTAAAGATAGACAATCAAGCTGCCAGTCGCCAGCTACCAGCTGACAGATTCCGGTATAAAAAAGCTCCAAATTACTATATGCTGTTCAAAGGCCTAGCGTATCCTCATCAGTTTTCCTCTTCAACCCTCACTAAAAACCCGCCCTCTTCCGAGGACGGGTTTTTATGCATTATTGATGTTCACCTGTTGTAACTGCCATAACAGATATCAAGTTATATCCTGTTTCGGTTTCCTTGAGGGTAATATTAGCATATTTATCAGGTTGGGTTGCAGCAACTGTGCCATCGGGGGCAACCTCAATATTATTTGTACCCACATAGCCTACACGAAGAATTGCAAAACCACCTGTTTTTTCAACAGACTCAATTCTTACTGTAAATGGTGGTGTTACACCTGTAAGGGGCACTGTATAAGTCTGGGCACCTGCATCATAGGTAAATTCGTAACCATAACCCATAACGCTTGAATGAATAATTTCAACATCGGGTCCGAACATTTTAAGGTAGTAGCCTGCAACATCCTCTGCAGGAACAATAAGACCTTTTTCTGTTACTTCATAATCCCCTGTTTTGATTTCATCAGTCAAAAGAGTACATATTGCAATATTAAGAAGTGCTTCTTTATCTGCTTTGGTTATATCAGAAAAAGAATCCGGGTCAACACCCACTACCCAAGTCAAGAACTCTGCATAGCCTGAATAGTCAACAACCTCTTCTTCAGCAGAGTAGAATTTGTCTATTGCAATCTTCGCAATGCTTACAATACCTGTAATTGCAAGGGCGAGAACCAAAAGACCGATTATAAAAGAACCCACTTTTTTCTTTTTGTTAACGGTAACAATTTCACTCATAATTTTTACCTGCTGTATTTCTTTTTTGTACGCTCAGTACGTCTTTCAAGAACTTCTTTTCTTGCTTTTTCCTGCTGACGTTTTTTCTTCTCTGCCGCTTTCTGGCGAAGAATAAGGTTAATACGGAAAACAACAATTGTACCGCCAATAACCTGTACCACATCACACCCTGTTGCCTCAGAAATTTTAGCTGCAATTTCTTTGGGCATTTCGGGAGAGGTTTCAAGGTGATCCTTTATTTTAAAAAGCTCTCTTGTGTTAAAAGTATCTTCAATTTGTGCAATAACCGCATCGGTAACGCCCTCTTTACCAATCTGGAAAATAGGGTCAAGACCATTTGCTTCTGCACGGAGTTTTGCTCTTTCTTTACTTGTCATAAAATAAATTCCTTTATTCTTTACTCCATTTTGTGCCTTCACGGGTATCAAGGAGTGTAACGCCCTTTGATGCCAGTTCGTCACGAATCCTGTCTGCCTCTGCAAAGTTTTTAGCCTTTTTAGCCTCAACTCGCAAAGCGATCTGCTCTTCTACATATTTTGCAAAGTCATCAAGCTCTGCAGGTTCTACTTTATTTTCAGCAAGCTTCTTTGCACCCTCGATTAAATCAAGCGAAAGAACCTTATCGAAATCATTAAGAAGGTAGATTTTTGTTTTATCGTTTGTTTTCTCTTTAAGAACATCATAAACCGCTGTAACTGCAAGAGATGTATTTATATCGTTATCAAGAGCAGCCTTGAATGAACCCTGTAATTTTTCAACTGCAGCCATATCAAGCTCATCGCTATCGCAAGGATTAAGACCTGCAATTTTCTTGAGAAGCTTCTCATACGCTGTTGCTGCACCATCAAGGTTTTCATAAGAGAAAACAAGCTGTTTTCTGTAATGGGACTGCAAGCAGAAAAATCTGTATGCAAGGGGGTTATAGCCCTTTTCCTCAAGAAGAGAAACTGTAAGGAATTCACCCTTTGATTTACTCATTTTACCTGTGTTGGTGTTAAGGTGTAAAACATGGAACCAATAATTGCACCACTTGTGACCAAGATATGCTTCACTCTGTGCAATTTCGTTTGTATGGTGGGGGAAAGCATTGTCAATACCGCCACAGTGAATATCCATATATTCCCCAAGGTGTTTAAGGCTGATAGCGGAACATTCAATATGCCAACCGGGGTAACCTACACCCCAAGGAGAATCCCATTTAAGAGCCTGCTCTTCAAACTTTGATTTTGTAAACCAAAGAACAAAGTCATTCTTATTTCTCTTATTTGTATCTTCCTCTACACCCTCACGGACACCTACCATTAATTCTTCGCTGTCGTGCTTGTTGAAGACATAATATTCGTCAAGCTTTGATGTATCGAAATAAACATTTCCACCTGCAACATAAGCATAGCCTTTATCTAAAAGACCCTGAACCATTGTGATAAATTCATCAATACAATTTGTTGCAGGTTCAACTACATCGGGGGTTTTAATGTTAAGCTTTTTGCAATCCTCAAAGAATGCATCTGTATAGAATTTTGCGATATCCATAACAGATTTATTCTCTCTTTTTGCACCTTTAAGCATTTTATCTTCGCCTGTGTCTGCATCGCTTGAAAGGTGACCAACGTCAGTAATATTCATTACACGTTTAACATCATAGCCGCTGTAACGAAGGTGTTTTTCAAGCACGTCTTCCATAATATAGCTACGAAGATTACCTATATGTGCAAAGTGGTAAACCGTTGGACCACAGGTATACATATTAACCTTCCCGGGAACGTTTTCTTTGAAGTTTTCTTTTTTATGAGTAAGTGAGTTATAAAGCTGCATAATTCCACCTTATTTCGAAAAATCTATAAGTTTAATGGACTGTTTTACATAAATCACTCCTGAAATCACACAAAGTGCTGCGGTAATCCACAAAAGTCCGTTTGATACAGCAGAAAGGGGGAATTTCTCACCCAAAAAGCCTATATCATTAAGCTCTGCAAGAATCATGATAACAAGAGAGAAAACCATTTGAGAAATAGTTTTGAGTTTGCCGTAAATATTTGCAGGGATAACAATTCCCTGTGCGGTTGCAACAAGTCGGAAGGATGTAATTGTAAACTCACGGAGCAATACAATCATAATAATCCAGATATTGCAGAGACCGAACTGCATAAACGCAAGCAAAGCAGCTGTTGTTAAAATTTTGTCTGCAACAGGGTCTGCAAGTTGACCAAAAACTGTAACAATGCCCTTTTTTCTTGCAATTTTTCCATCAAGAAAATCTGTAAATGAGCCAATTGCGAAAACAATTAAACCAATTAAATAGTGGTGATCAATATCACTTAAGAACAACGCAAGAAATATAGGTGTCAGGATTATTCTTATAATAGTCAATTGGTTTGGAAGGTTCATATTTTTCATACTGCTTCACCAATGAGAGAATACTCATCCTTATCAAATATTTCAACAGGTACAATTTCACCCTCTTCAATTTCGTAGCCACAGGTGAAAATGATATTATTGTCAATATCAGGAGAATCCATATATGTTCTGCCATAATAGCTATCTGTATAAGAGTCATAGCCTTCAACAAGAACATCATAGGTTTTGCCCATACATTCTTCAAGCTTCTGCTCGGAAATTGCATATTGCTGAGTCATAATCGCCTCAACACGGTCTGCTGCAACCTCCGGATCAACCTGGTTTTCAAAATCGTATGCAGGTGTACCCTCTTCACGTGAGTACGCAAAGCAACCAACTCTGTCAATTTTTGCTTCGTTAACAAATTCAGAAAGGGTTGTGAAAGCATCCTCTGTTTCACCGGGGAAACCTACAATAAATGTAGTTCTCAAAACAACATCAGGGATTTTGGCTCTGATTTTTTCTACAAGGGCAAGAAGAGACTCTTTGTCACCCCTTCTGTTCATAGCTTTAAGAATTTCACCGTCAGCGTGCTGAAGGGGAATATCTATATAATGACAAACCTTTTCGTTCTCTTCAATAGCAGTTAAAAGTTCATCTGTAATTCTGTCGGGGTAGCAATAGAGCAGACGAATCCACTGGAGCTTTTCTATTTTATTAAGTTCACCTAAAAGCTCGGGAAGCTTAAGCTCACCATAAAGGTCTTCACCATATCTTGTTGTATCCTGTGCCACAAGAATAATCTCTTTAACGCCCTTTTCACAAAGCATATTAGCTTCTTCAAGAACATCTTCCATTTTTCTGCTTCTGAAACCGCCTCTGATAGAAGGAATTGCGCAATAAGAACAACAGTTTGAGCAACCATCCGCAATTTTAAGGTATGCAGTATATTCAGGAGTGGTAAGAATTCTGCCACCATCAAGAGGCAACTGTTCTTTATCAGGGAAGCTCTTGTACTGTTCATCGTTTTCGAAAATCGTATCACAAACCGCAACAATATCGGCATTGGCACCAATACCAATAACACCGTCAACCTCAGGAATCTCAGTAAAAACTTCTTCATTGTATCTCTGAGCAAGACAACCGGTTACAAGAATCTTTTTAAGAAGTCCGTCAGCCTTCAAATCCGCCATTTCAAGAATAGCCTCAATTGATTCTCTCTTAGCATCCTCAATAAACCCGCAGGTGTTAACAATAACAATATCTGCTTTGTCTGCTTCCTGTACAAGAATATATCCTGCATCAACAAGCTTTTTAAGCATTAATTCTGCATCAACCTGATTTTTTGGACAACCTAAACTAATCATTCCGATTTTTCGTGACATAAATTTCACCTCTAACTTTTTATCGCCCCGGCATTTCAAGTCCGCACTCATAAAAAGCGGACTTTATATCAGAATAGGAATATCCCATTCTTACGAAACGGTTGACAATTCTTTTTCTGTCTTTTTCCGTTTCCAGCTTTTTTTCGTATTTTGTCCTTAACATTTCTATAATACGCGAAATTGGCTCGTTGTCAAGTATTTTCAAGGTATTGTTAACACTTTCGCCATCAATACCCTTCATTTTTAATTCGTAAGTAATTCTCTTTACATCATATTTTTTTACTTCAAAAAGATACCTTACATATTCTTGGCAAAAGGCCTCATCGTCAATGTAACCCCTGTCCAGCATTTTATCAACTGCTCTTCGGGAAGCTTCTGCACCAAACTTCAATTTCAGTTTATCATACAGCTCTTTTTCAGAATAGGCTCTCATAGAAAGATAAATGATTCCCTTCTCATAAGCAGAGCGAAAGCCTGCCTCCTCTTTCAAGGAAGCAAGCTGTGTCTCTGAAATTTCCTGACCATCCTTTATACCGGAAAGGTACCAATAGTCATCATAAAGTGTAAGGGTATATTCCCCGTCAATATAGATATGAACCTTATTGCCGTTACCCTGTTTGGATGTGATTTTCATTATTCGTCATCAACTGCAATATCAATTTTTGCTCTTGCGGCTGCTTTTGAAACAGGCTCTACAGGTATGGGAGCAACCTGTTCTCTTCTGGAAATGGGATTTCTTGCAGAAATGATGTTCTTGATACCCTCACGAACCTTACCTTCAACCTCTGCACAGAATTCCGGGTTATTTCTTATATACTCTTTTACATTATCTCTACCCTGACCCAATCTTTCTTCACCGTAGTAGAACCATGCACCGCTCTTTCTGACAACTTCCATTTTTACTGCCAAATCAAGGAGCTCACCGTATTTGGAAATACCCTCACCGTACATAATATCAAACTCGGCCTCTTTAAATGGGGGAGCAACTTTATTCTTAACAATTTTAGCTCTTGTTCTTGAGCCTATAAACTCATTACCGGGACCTTTGAGCTGTTCAACTCTTCTTACATCAATACGGATTGTTGAATAGAATTTAAGGGCACGACCACCTGTTGTAACCTCAGGGTTACCATAAATAACGCCAACCTTTTCGCGGAGCTGGTTAATAAAAATAACAACAGTGTTGGATTTTGAAATTGCGCCTGTTAATTTTCTTAACGCCTGGGACATAAGACGAGCGTGAAGACCAACGTGGCTATCACCCATTTCGCCTTCAATCTCTGCCTTTGGAACAAGTGCTGCAACGGAGTCAACAACTATAACATCAAGTGCCCCTGAACGAGCAAGGTGCTCTGTAATTTCAAGTGCCTGCTCACCGTTATCGGGCTGTGAAACAAGAAGGGAATCAATATCAACACCAAGAGCAGCTGCATAAACAGGGTCAAGTGCGTGTTCAGCATCAATAAATGCTGCCTCGCCACCCATTTTTTGTGCCTCTGCAACAACATGAAGAGCAAGGGTTGTTTTACCTGAGCTTTCAGGTCCGTAAATTTCAACAATTCTGCCACGGGGAAGTCCACCAATGCCTGTTGCTGCATCAAGGGCAATTGAGCCTGTAGGAATTGCTTCAACATTGAGCCCTGCGTTTTCGCCAAGACGCATAATTGCCCCTTTGCCGAAAGATTTTTCTATTTGTGAAAGTGCTGTTTCAAGAGCTTTTGTTTTTTCGTTTCTTTCTACCATTTCTTATTTTATCTCCTTTTATAATAAGGTAAGTCGCTTTGCGACATTTAATTGTACACACCTTCGGTGTTAGAACCCTCCACCGAGTTCGCAAAAATGCTCCTCGGTCTCCCTCCCTTCGCCAGGGAGACAGTGCACAAATGTTCGGTTACAAGTAGCATTATATAGTATCATTTTTAAAAAATCAAGCAATTTTGAAAAAAATATTGCTTCAACACCCTCAAATATATGTGAAAGTTCATAAAAACGGACAATTTCAAAAAAAATACTTGCATTTGGCAAAGAAAGGTGATATTATACATTTCGTTGTCTTATGTTTAGACTTATTGAAAAATATAGAAGGAGGTGCAGCTCAATGGCAAAATGTGAATTTTGTAACAAAGAAGTTGCTTTCGGCATCAAGGTTTCTCACTCACACAGACGTTCAAACAGAACATGGAAACCCAACGTTAAAAGAGTTAAAGCAATCGTAAACGGCTCTCCCAAGAGAGTATATGCTTGCACACGCTGCTTGCGCTCCGGTAAGGTTACCCGCGCTATCTAAGTAACTTAATTGTTAAAAAGCATACGGCTCCGAAGTTCGCTTCGGAGCTTTGCTTTTTTTATATTGCGATTTAACAAAATTTGTCATATTTTTTGTATAAACATCCCTATTGAATTTACGCCTTGCGTATAATATAATTAAAATAGTATATTACCGCTTGAAAGGATGTGTTTTTTTGAACAGAAAAAAGTTGTTAAACTTGTTTTTGTGCTTTGTTCTTTTACTGAGTTTTATTTTTGTCCAAAGCAATCCGATTGTGGCTGAAGGCGTTGAGCCCTTTGCATATGAAAGTGCTGAGCCCGTGACACCAGCAGACAGCGATTTTACCTTTGAAATGTTTTCCGACGATGAATCGGATGGGGTTATAATTACAGGTTATTCCGGCAAAGAAACCAAAATCATCGTACCCGAAAAACTTAGCGGCCTTACCGTCACCGAAATTTCCTCAGAAGTTTTTGCAGGTAACAAAAGCCTCACCTATATCAAGCTCCCTTCCGGGCTTATTTATCTGGCAGGTGATGCTTTCAAAGAATGCAACTCTCTTACTGAAATAGCTGTTGATGAAAATAATCCCTATTACACATCTATTGACGGAGTTCTTTACATTAAAGAAACAAACGAAATCTCAGAAGATTTCGGAAAACCAATTTGTCTTTCAAATTTCCCCGCAGGTAAAGGCGGAAGTTTTACTATTCCATATGGTATTAAAACAATTGGTGCTTATGCATTCAACTGGTGTGGCAATTTAACCGAAATAAAAATGTATAACACAGTTACTGTTGTTAACGCCTATGCCTTTTCACATTGTTGGGGACTTGAAAAAATCCGTTTAAGCGACAATTTAAAAGTGCTGGGAGCACATGCGCTTTCCTATTGCGAATCTTTGAGATATATAGACCTTCCATCAAAACTTATAAGCATAGGAAGGGACGCTCTCCTGGGTGGCATAGATTATGAAAACAATAAATTTTACTATTTTACAAATGGTATTTCCTGTGTAAAGGACTCTCGCTCCTACAAATACCTGCTTGACCAGTGGTTGCCTGAGGACATTATAATGAAAAAAGACCCCTCCATAACAGATATTGACACCGGTGTAACCGTTATGGATCCCTATCGTGTGTTGCCCAACGATGGTCTTTTTGATATTTCTGTTACTCCTGTTGACATAACAGAAACACAACAGCTTTTCCCCACAAGATACAGCAATGCTTATGTTTTTGATATTTCTTTTACCCTTGACGGAAAAGCTTACACACCTGAAGATAACATTATCATAAACTTTGACGAAGCCTGTAATTATTCAATTCCAAGTGCAACCAAAGTTTACAAACTCACAGATAACGAGTTAATTAACGTAGGTGGCTCCGCACATTTGCCTTTCATAGGTGCACAGACAAAAAGCGGTGGAAGGTTTGTTGTTCTGACTAACAATGATTTTACGCTAAAAGGCGACATTGACGGAGACGGAAGAGTTACTCTGTTTGACGTAAAAGCTTCTCTTTACGCTTCTACCGGAGCTTTAACTTTAACGCCTGAACAAAGCATCGCAGCAAACGCAGATAATTCTGCAGATGAAAAAATCACAACAAATGACGCACGTAAAATACTCCGTCTTGCCGGCGGAATGTCAATCGAATAAACATTTTGGAGGTTTTTACAATGATTGGTATAGGAAAATACAAAGTAGACATTGACCACATGTTTTTTAAAGGCGAGGCTATTTTTGAAATCGGCTTTGAAAATGGCAATTATAAATTTGAAATCGACATTGATGATGCAGATTTTGATATGGATGTTACAATAGTTGATTTCGAAGAAGATGACGACACTCTTGACGCCAAAGCAACCGTTGCAATCCTTCCGGGAAAAGAAATTGATGTTCATCTTACTTTTGATGATAACGGCTGTAACGGCTATCTGAAAATCCCCTTTGTAGGAAAAATCAAAATCAAGGATGCTGTTAAAATCTGAATTTAATACCGTTTTACCCGACACATGAGTAAAACGGTATTTTTATAACTACAGAAAGGGGTGTAATAACTATTGGAAGAAAACAAATCACGAGAAAAAAGGAACTCTAATTTGCCTGAATGGTTCAGGCTTGACAACGCAGCGTCTATTTTTCCGGGGCAAAATACAGGCACTTGGTCTAATATTTTCCGTTTTTGTATGGAGTTAAAGGAAGAGGTTGACCCACAGATTCTCACAAAAGCTTTGGAAAACATAATGCCCAGGTTTCCGGGTTTTGACGTACGCATCAAGAAAGGCCTCTTCTGGTATTATTTCGAGAAAAACCCCAATATTGCACCCGACGTTAAACCTGATATTCAAAATCCTTGCCACCGAGTTAAATTCAAGGAAAACAAAGGCTTTCTTTTCAGAGTATACTACCACGGAAAAAGAATTGCAGTTGATACATACCACGCTATAACGGATGGGCATGGTGCCGCGGTATTCTCCTGTACCCTTGTTGCTGAATACTTAAAGCTTTGCGGTCATACAATCTCCCCCGGCGGACTTGTACTGGATACAACTGAACCGCCTAAAAAAGAGGAATTAAAAGATTCTTTTTCCGAAATTGCTAACTCAAAAGGCAAAATTAAACGTAGCGACAAATATGTTTACCACGCAAAGGGTACGAACTTACCAAAACATATGGTAAACATTATTTCGGGAACTATGTCCTTTAAAGATATTCACAAATACACAAAAGAACACGGTGTAACCATAACAGAGTTTTTTGCAGCCTTACTTTTGCAGGTATATACAGAAAAACAACGTAAAGAAAGTCAAAAACAAAAAGAGGTTTCTGTTCAGGTTCCCATAGATCTGAGAAGTGTTTACAAAACAGAAACTCTCCGGAATTTTACAATCTGTCTTCGTGCAAAGGTTGATCCTCAATTGGGTGATTATTCTTTCGAAGAGCTTTTAAAACAAGTTGCTTACCAGCTTCGTCTTGCTAACGACGAAAAAAAGCTTAACGCAATGGTAACAGCCAACATGGGTCTTGAAAGAAATCCCGTTTTAAAATTCCTACCTTTAGTGATTAAAGATATCGGCGTTGGAGTTTCTTTCCTTATTACCGGTGAGCAAACCACCTCTGTCCTTCTTTCTAATATAGGGGCGGTAAAGCTACCTGAAGAAATGCTTTCCCTTGTAGAAAAGGCTCTTTTTATGCCCGGTCCCGGAATAAGAAATTCTGCAAGATGCGGACTCGCCACCGTTGGCGATAACCTTGTTTTCACCATTGCAAGCATTGTAAAAGAAACCGATATTGAGCGAGAAATATTTACAAAGCTTGTTAAAATGGGTTTTCATGTAAAAATTGAAAGCAACAGAGATTAACACACATTTTTATTAAAGGATGTTTAAATATGTCATACTGTGTAAATTGCGGTGTAGAGCTTGACAAAAGCGCCCATAAATGTGCCCTTTGCGACACACCCGTATATAACCCCAATGAAAAAAGTGAAGTGGCTTCTCTTCCCTTTTCACATACACCCGATATTCCCGTGGGAATAAAGCAAAAATTTATTGCACTTATTGTTACCTTTATACTTTTAATCCCGAATATTGTTTGTATGTTCATAAACATTTTCTTGAATCCCGAAAATTTGTGGTTCATTTTTGTAGCATCAAGTTCATTTTTGTGCTGGATTTTATTTGTATTTCCTTTCTTCACAAAAAAACTGCATCCATATTTAATGTGGAGCTTTAATACTCTAGCCGTTGCACTTTATACTTTGGTTTTTTACGCCAATGACCCAAGCGATGCAAAATGGTATTTCAGGGTTGCTGTTCCTATTATCGCAATAGTAAGCGTTTGTGTTTTCTATTTTATATATTGGTATCGTCAAAGAAAACGCCACTGGACATCAAAGGTGCTGCACATTTTCATTGACCTTGTAATTTGCCTTTCTGTAGCAAGCCTTTGCTTTTTCCTGGGTAATTACATTATTGCTTGTGAAATAACTCTCATTTCGGGTGTTTGTTGCTTGGCACTTGTTTTCTTTTGGCTTTATGCCAATAAAAGCAAAAAAGTTCGTGCTTGGCTTGCAAAGAAGCTTTTTGTTTAATTTAATTGTCAAAAAAGTAGAGAAAGGATTTACCTTTCTCTACTTTTTTTGCAATACTTTTACGAAGGGGCATCTTTACGGGGCAACCCACCACCGCTAAAGCGGTCCCTCTCCCTATTAGCCTTACGGCTAACAGGGATGATAAACTTTGCACTACTTTTACAATCTGATTACAGGAGCTTTTAATATACCTATTTTTCTTAATACATATTCATAACTCCAGTTACATCCACTACTTCTCCAAGCATTAGGTCCGTGCCAGGATTCCTTTTCGTTTACAAGGTGGATAGGTCCAAAGGAATTATATCTGTGAGCGTAAAGCTTAACACCGATTTCGTGTTTGCCATTCTCAAGACCGTTAATCTCAAGATTATAGGGCGGATAAATAATCCTGCCTTTTTTCTCACCATCAACCTCAACAGTTATGAGACCGCCGCGATAATCGGATGCTTCAACCTCTACACTGCCATTTTCAATATTAACAGGAATTTTATAGGTAATTGCACCGCTGTAGAACGGGAAGCCCTGTGAAAGAAATTCTCCAAAACCGATTTTTTCCGGAAGCGGAATAATTGTGCTTTCTGTACCCACAACCTTAACTCCAAAATAACCTAAAACAAATATGTTTTCAAGATTTGCAGATGGTCCGAAGGGATAAGTGATAATAAGCTCATTTTCGCCTTTCTTGATTTTACCAAGCTTCACTTTAAAAATCGAATAGTCAACATAATTATCAACTATTTCGTTGGAAACCTTTTCACCGTTAAAAATAATTTCAGCTTTCTCTGCATCTTCAAGAGCAAGAAATGCTCCATCATAAGCAATTTCGCTATTAAAGGTATATCTGAGAGTAACCTTGCTCACATCGGGAGCTTCTCCGTAAACCCAAGGCTGAACAATAGCCTCGCCTCTTTCACGAAGACCAAGCCTTTCACGGCAAATATTATCAAGCCTTAAAATCTCTTCTTTAGGTGAGAAGTCCTTTTCGCCCTCAATTTTAAACTCTGCCATATCAAGAACAAGAATATTCTCTTCGGAAAGCTCATATTTAACCTGTGAAGAAACACGAATTTCTGTTTTTTTCGTTTTTTCTTTTTCTGTTTTTGGTGAAGCAGAAGCTACATCAACCAATTTATAAAGCCTTGATTCATAGCCGTAAATATGGTCTTTTATTAAAGTTTTGCCGTTCTTGATTTCATAATCAGCAGAAACGATATTTCCGTTTTCTGTGTCATAAATAACAACGCCATATTCACCATTTACGGTAATTCTTATGTCATCACCGCGGTCAACATCTTTATTATATGGTTCTTTATCGTGGCAAACAAAAAGCCATTTACAATCTCCATCCTGACGAAGCTGATAAATAAGGTCATCTGTAAATCTGCCTGAGGCATCTCTCAATGTAACAACTCTGTCCTTTTCCATTGCAGTAAGGAGGGCAGAACGGGTGTAATCGATATGCTCAGACTTCTCATAAAGTGACTTACCTCTTTCAGATGCAACTGCATCACAAAGCTTTGGAGCAGAACCGAGGAAAATAAGTCTGCCACCATTTTTGCGGAATTCTTCAAGACGCTCCAATGTAGTTGAACGCAGTGTTTCACAAGCAGGAACGATAATTGTATCATATTCCATTTTACCAACCTTAAAGGGCGCACTACCTTTTTCACAAAGAGTTGGCAAAAGAGATTCACAAATAAAGTTAAAGTCTATGCTACCCTCAAGAAGCCATTTGGTAAGGTTAAGGAAGTTTTCATCTGCACCGTCACGGAAGATTGCAGATTTATCATTTGGCCCCCAATGAAGCCAGAAGCTTTCAACAGGATGAATAACGACAACCTTAACAATGGGCTTACCTCTTGTAAGAGCGGTATTAACTCTTGCAAAATGGTCTTCAATTGCGCCATATTCCTTGTACCAAGGGGACTGATATGAAATTGATGCAGGATAGTCACGCTTAGCTTCACCTGCCATAGCATACCAGGAAAGGTGGGGAACACGGACAGTTATACCCAAAGCCGCCTGCCAGTCACCCTGATGCTTATAGGTTCTGAAATCGCAATCCCAACCGGTTACACCATAAAGCTCGGAAAGAACACCCTCATAACCAAACTGATGTGCCGCAGACTGAGCCTGTTTGGCTGTTGTGAATTCGTGGGAGTTGCAAAGCAAATCTATACCGGGAAGTTGGAAGCTTCTGTAAGAACGCATTGCTTCACCTAAAGCGGCAGTCTGACTGTGTAAAGTTGGCTCTTCCATCATATGACCCGTGAGAGAAATACTGTTTTCTGCACACCAGGAGCCCACTGTGTCCGCAAAGGACTGTGCAAAAAGCTCTGCAATAAAATCGTGGTAGCGATAGCGATGGATTGATGGTGCGCTGTCCTTTAAATCCCAGAAAATTTCAGGAAGTGTGTCAAGAATATCTGCACCATAAGCCTCTTTATAAGCTTCCGGAACCTTATCAGTCCAAGGCATTGTAACATCTTCTGTATCGAAAGAATTGTCAAATGTATCTTTTCTTGTAAACTGAGGCTCATCGGTGAAAATTGCGGGAACGGTTTTATCAAACTCATAGCCTACACTTTCCTTATATCTTTCGTGAGTAACCTCAATAAACCTCTTAATTGCATCTGCATTGAGAGTATCAACATAGCTCTGGTCATTATGCCAACTGTTAGGACCGTAAACATTGAGAAGCGCATACCATTTTGTACCCTTTACTTCGTCTTCCTCACCAATTCTTTTATAGCTTTCAAGATAGCCGTCCTCATCAAGCACAACATCATAACAAGCTAAAAGAGTATCATTTCCGCTTCTGTCGCCATTGGAGCGAGAGCAGTTACCCGCACTGAAAACCTCGCCCTGCTTTTCAGTCGTGAAAACAAGGTTTCTTGCTCTGTATTTTTCATCGCAGGTAACAAGACCGCCTGCGGCACCTGAGGGCCATCTGTCCTCATCATAAAGCCAGGCGAGCATTTCCTCTCCCTTTGCTTTTTCAACACAAGCCTTAACAAGCTCCATATATTCATCACTTAAATATTTGTTTTTAAGACCTGTTCTTACGTGCATATGGAAACCGCCAAGACCCATCTCCTTAAAAACATCAATCTGACGGCAAAGCTCTTCCTTTGTGAGCAAGTTGTTCCAAGCCCAGAATGGTGTTCCACGGTATTCCGCAGTCGGATTTTTAAATAGCTCCTCCGTTAAAGCAGGAGCAGAATTTTTCTTATAAAGCATAGGAAAACCTCCTAATTTTTGTTAAAAATATTTTATCATAGTGAATTTTTAAAAGCAATAAAAACAGCCTATCGTGATGTTACAATTTCGCGGTTGATATATGTGCAACTTGTATGATATAATTCGGTATATAAATTTTTATTCGGAGCGGATTTTGTGAAAAAAATTGGTAGAAAAGTTCATTTAATGGCGCCTGAGGGTTCAATAAGAAGAATTGGCGAGGGTTCATTTATTCGGTTGAATAATGGTAGCATTTTTTTTGCCTTTACCGAATTTTTAGGCGGAAGAGAAGATGAAGATATTGCCCGAATTTCCTGCATTTCCTCAACCGACGACGGCGAAAGCTGGTCAGAAAGCAAAGTTCTTTTTGAAAAAGCTGAAAACGACCTTAATATTATGAGTTTTTCTTTTTTAAGAATGGAAAACGGCGATATCGGTGCATTTTACATTGTAAAAAATAAAGATGGCTCTGACACAATTGTTATGAGGCGTTCCTGTGACGAGGGCAAAACCTGGAGCGAACCCAAGAACTGCTTAACCTCTCTCGAAAAGCCCGATTATTTTATTCTCAATAACGACAGAGTTTTAAAGCTTAAAAACGGCAGA
>JAZSBI010000177.1:0-4874 GCA_045602345.1 Acutalibacteraceae bacterium
CCGCAAGTTATAAAAAATTTTTAGTTTTATGCTACGAACAAATCTCGCCACTCGACGTACCTTTGTACGCCTTCGGGTAAACAAAAACAAGTCTGAAGCCTTGTTTTTGCTCGGTTTGTCCGTTCTGCATCTTTTTTCCTACCCCCTTTTAGTTGCCGGTCACCAGTCGCCAGCTGTCAGTGTTTATAAAAGTATTGGGGACCGCGTCAGCGGTGGCTAGTTACACAGTAAAGACTACCCTTCATAAAAGTATCACGAAGCTGTGTTACGTGTTTACTAAAAAAGTTTCAAAAATATTTTGGTAACCACAAACCCAATTATTCCACAGCCCGGAAATGTAAGTAGCCAGGTTAATGCAATCTCTTTAATCACTGACGGATTCAAAGATTTTACATTTCTTGCTGCACCTGCTCCCATCATAGCAGTAGTTTTTGCGTGAGTGGTTGATACGGGATAACCAAAAACCGTACTAATCAAAAGGGCAAACGATGCTGAAAGGTCTGCAGAAAAGCCTTGGTACTTTTCAAGCTTCACCATATCCATTCCAACAGATTTTATAATCTTTTTGCCACCTGAAACTGTACCAAGAGCCATTACAACAGAACAGATAAGAATAATCCCCATAGAAGAATCAAGCTTTTTTGCTTGGTTTACCCCTGAAAAATTCATACTCAGCATTAAAACCGCAATAAATTTTTGTCCGTCCTGAGCACCATGCATAAAGCTCATTGCTGCTGCTGCAAAAATCTGGCCAAATTTAAAAAATGTCTCGGCTTTTTGTCTTTTTATATTTCTGAAAGCCACAATTATAATTCTGCAAACAATAAAGCCCACAACAAAACCAAATAAACAGGATGTAAAAAGACCTTTTACTGTTTTAATCCACTCTTCCCCATTTATTCCTGAAAGGCCGCCATTTATGGCAATTGCACTACCTGTAAGCCCTGCAATAAGTGCATGGCTTTCACTTGTAGGAATACCAAAATACCAAGCAAGTACAGCCCAGAAAACAATACTGAAAAGTGCTGCCGAAAGGGCAACGGAAGCAGAATAACTATCTGCCCCGAAATCTACTATATTTGAAATTGTAACAGTAACAGAGTTGTTAATTGCACTCATAACAAAAACGCCCAGAAAATTGAATACAGCAGACATTATGAGTGCCGATTTCAACTTCATACACCTGGTAACAGTTACTGTGGAAATGGCATTGGGAGCATCTGTTAAACCATTGACGAAAACAACTGCAAGAGTAAGAATAATTGTTGACAAAAGTAACGGCGAAGAATTTGATATTAAGTTCAAGAATATCGTCCTTTCGTTTAACTGTTAATAAATTCTATTCAAAAGGACAACACATCAAAACCCGAAAACAAATACTCTTTTTATAGAGTTCAAGGTAATATTTGCTCAAAAATATGATTGACATAGAAATTATACTGTGATAAACTAAATACGAAAAAAATATATGGAGGACTTTCCCATGGAACACATCAAAACAATTGAAACTCGTAATTTATGTGAAAGCGCAAAAAACGGCGGTTGCGGTGAATGCCAGACATCCTGCCAGTCAGCTTGCAAAACCAGCTGCGGTATCGCAAACCAGGAATGCGAAAGCGTTAAAGAAAGCAAGTAAAAACACAAATCGAAATGCCGCCGGAAACGGTGGCATTTTTCGTGAAGGAGATAAATATTTATGATCCATCAGTACAAACAAGGCGGCTATAATATCGTGCTTGATGTCTGCTCCGGTGCTGTTCACGTTGTGGATGAGGTAGCTTACGAAATTATTGCCATGTTTGAAACTAAAACAAAAGATGAAATTCTGGAAGTTTTAGCAAAAAAATTTGCCGACCGTGATGATATTACCGAATCAGATATAGAAGAGTGTTATGCTCAGGTACAAAATCTGAAGGACTCCGGCAAGCTTTTTGCACCCGATACATTTGAATCTATGGCAGGTACACTCAAACAAAAAACTGCAGGTGTTGTAAAGGCTCTTTGCCTTCACGTTGCCCATACTTGCAACCTTAACTGTGCATACTGCTTTGCAAGCCAGGGAAAATACAATGGTGACAGGGACGTTATGAGTTTTGAAGTTGGTAAACGTGCCCTTGATTTTCTTGTTGAAAACTCAGGAACCCGTCATAATCTGGAAGTAGATTTCTTCGGTGGAGAACCCCTTATGAATTTCGGGGTGGTTAAAGACCTTGTAGCTTATGCCAGAAGCATAGAAAAAGAACACAACAAAAACTTCCGTTTTACCCTTACAACAAACGGAGTTCTTGTTGACGATGATGTAATAGATTTTGCTAATAAAGAGTGTAGTAATGTGGTTCTCAGCCTTGACGGAAGAAAGGAAATTCACGACCGTTATCGTGTAGATTATGCCGGTAACGGCAGCTGGGACAAAATTGTTCCCAAATTCCAGAAATTTGTTGAAGCAAGAAACGGCAAAAACTACTACATGCGAGGAACTTTCACCCACGCAAACCCCGATTTCCTTAAAGATATTCAGCAAATGCTGGATTTAGGCTTCAGCGAATTAAGTATGGAGCCTGTCGTTTGTGCACCCGGTGATCCTTCAGAGCTTACTGAAGAAGATCTTGCTATTGTAATGAAACAGTATGAAGACCTTGCAGATTTAATGCTTGAAAGAGACAAGCAAGGCAAGCCCTTCACCTTCTACCATTATATGATTGACCTTACAGGCGGACCTTGTATCTACAAGCGTATTTCAGGTTGCGGAAGCGGAACTGAATATATGGCTGTTACTCCTTGGGGGGATTTATACCCCTGCCACCAATTTGTAGGCGACGAAAAATTCAAGCTGGGTAATGTTTGGGACGGTGTCACAAACAAAGAAATCCAAAGTGAATTTGCAGCTTGTAATGTTTATGCCCACCCCGAATGTAAGGATTGTTGGGCAAGGCTGTATTGCTCAGGCGGTTGTGCCGCCAATGCCTACCATGCTACCGGCTCTGTTACAGGGGTTTATGAAAGCGGTTGCCGTCTTTTCCGCAAACGTATGGAATGTGCAATAATGGTTGCAATTGCACGAGCTCTTGGTGAATAAATATGGACACTCCTATTTGTGATTTCGTAAGAAATTATAATGAAAGCTCACCCTTAAGGATGCATATGCCCGGCCATAAAGGTACCTGTTTCCTGGGATTTGAGCACCTTGATATAACGGAATTTGACGGTGCAGACGATTTATATAATGCAAAGGGCATAATCCGACAAAGTGAAGAAAACGCTTCACAAATATTCGGTTTCCCCACATATTACTGTACGGAAGGCTCGTCACAATGCATACGTGCTATGATGTATTTACTGCTTTTGCAAGCAAAGAAAAAAGGACAAAAGCCCATTATTGCTGCAGGCAGAAATGCACATAAAACCTTTGTAAGTGCTGCGGTTTTATTGGATTTTGATATAATGTGGTTATATCCGCAAAAAGAAGAATCCTACCTTTCCTGTAACATAACCGCTGATGAGCTTGAAGAATACCTGCAGCAGGCAGAAGAAAAACCTGTTGCTGTGTACCTTACCAGTCCTGATTACCTTGGAAAAACTGCAGATATTAAGGAGCTTTCTAAGGTGTGCCACAAGCACGGTATTTTCCTTGTTGTGGATAACGCCCACGGAGCATATCTGAAATTTCTTGAAGAATCCCGTCACCCTATAGACCTTGGTGCGGATATGTGTTGTGATTCTGCTCACAAGACGTTGCCTGTAATTACAGGCGGTGCATACCTTCACATATCTGACACAGTTAATGATTTTTCAGGCGAATGTGTAAAAAATGCTTTGGCACTGTTTGGTTCAACAAGCCCCTCATACCTGATTTTGCAATCTTTGGATTTTTGCAATTCATACCTTGAAAGCTATAAGCAAAAACTGCAAGACTTTCTGCCTTTGGTTTTGAAGACAAAAGAAGATCTTAAAGAAAAAGGGTTTTGCTTCTATGGCGATGAACCAATGAAGCTTACCTTTTCAGCAAAAAGCTATGGCTACACAGGAACTGAACTTGCAGATATTCTAAAACAAAGCAATATTTTATGCGAGTTCTGCGACCCCGACTACCTTGTGCTGATGCCCACTCCCGAAACAGAAAAAGCAGACCTTAAAAAAATCAAAGCTGTTTTACTCTCGATTCCCAAAAAAGAACAAGAAAACACAGCACCTCCCCCGTTTGTAAAAACGGAAAAAGCTATGAGTGTACGGGAAGCTGCCCTTGCCAATTCAGAAATACTACCTGTAACGGAATGTGAAGGCAGAATACTTTCTGCAATTACAGTTGGATGTCCTCCGGCAGTTCCAATAATCGTTTGTGGTGAAAGAATAACTAAAGCGGTACTTGACTGTTTTAGCTATTATGATATTACAAAATGCAGTGTTGTTATTGAATAATGGTACTTTATAGAAATAAATATAAAATATTTTCAGAAAATGTAAAAAAACACTTGCAAAATGTGAAATGATATGATATTATATCTTTCGCTATCTGGGTGTGGCGCAGTTGGTAGCGCGCTTGACTGGGGGTCAAGAGGCCGGAAGTTCAAGTCTTCTCACTCAGACCAAAACAAGGAATCAACTTTTGTTGGTTCCTTGTTTTTTGTTTTAAATTAGTAAAGGAAGACTTGAACTTCTCTCGGCGAAGCCGAACATAATCGGGTTAGCGAGCCTGCGAGCGTGAAGGGCGTAGCCCTTCAAGTCTCCTCACCCAGACCAAAAAGAACAGATGACCATCGGTTATCTGTTCTTTTTTTGTTTTGATTAAGCAAAAGAAGACTTGAACTTCTCTCGGCGAAGCCGAACATAATCGGGTTAGCGAGCCTGCGAGCGTGAAGGGCGTAGCCCTTCAAGTC
>JAZSBI010000178.1:0-13629 GCA_045602345.1 Acutalibacteraceae bacterium
TCAGTCCCACTCAAGTCCCGTAACGGTATCAAGGTCAATACCCTTGGTATCGTGTGTTTTCTTTGCAAGGGTAACGAGGGCGGCAATAAATCCGGGAACTAAAAGACAAATTGAAATAATGCCTAAATATTGGTTTCCTAAAATTGCACCAAGAGGAAGGCTTATGATATATGAAAGAGCTACACCTGCACCAACGGGCAGGAATTCTGCTGCCATTGTTGATGAACGAAGGTTTGTTGGTGAGGATTCACCTATCATCATAATAAGAACATCGTTCGTGGAATAGAAGCTACCAACAAAGCCACCGCAGAGAAGACCGACAATTGCAGGGCTCCAATTGTATTTTGCACCTAACCAGAAGCCGATAAAACAAACTAAACAATCAAATGCAGTAACAAGTGCAGCTGTTTTTCTGCCCTTGGAGTCGGAAATAAAGCCCATTATAACCTGAGCCAGAGAACAACCAACGGGGAAGAGGAAAAGTGCAGCTGTAACAGGTCCTACGCTTACAAGGTCCATAACCTCTTGGGTGAAAGAATTATATATACTTTCCGCATAGCCGTAGGACATAATAACCTGGTAGTCAATAGAAGCGATAAAACCAAAGTTTGCAAAGGTTGCAGTAATGAAAAGCCAACGGAGCTGTTTATGCTTCATTGCAAACTTAAAAGCAGGAATAAGACCACCCTGGGCATTTTTTGTTTTTTCTTCAAGCTTTTCCTGCATAAGCTCTTCTTCAGTTTTGCGAAGATGTTTAAGACGGGAATCAATGAAAGCATCGGTTTCCCTTGCAAACATAATGGCAATAAAGCTTGTAACAAGACCAACTATTGCAGGGATAAGGTAAACATTTCTCCATTCAGATGCTTCTGCCATAAGCATTCTTCTTAAAACGGGCACCAGCATAACGCTCATATTAGCAAAGAATTTAATTGTGGAATAAACTCTTGCTCGGTGCTTTGACGGAGAGGACTCCATAATATAAACCACGTGCATATCGTGGGGGATGAAGAACTGAACAAGAACAGCTCCAATAAAATAAAGGAAAATGTTGTTTGAAAGGAATATAACCAGCATTGCAAAGCTCATTCCGAAGGTGTTTATAATCAGGAATTTCTTTCTTCCAAGACGGTCTGCAAGAGGCCTGTAAAGAAGACCTATAGCCTGAAACGGAACACCTATAATGGAAATAATATTCAGAATCGCCACAGAGCTGTCACCGAATTTAGCTAAAAGGTCATTGGCGATTTCCGTTTTCATTAGTGTACCGATTTGAGATGCAATTTCATCGGTAGCATAAATGAGGGTAATAATGAAAACAAGGTATGCAAAATAATAACTGCGTTTAGGTCTTGCCTTTTCTTTTTCCCATTTTGCAATTTCTTTTTGCTTTTTTAAGTTTCTTTTTTGTATTTTTTCGGGAGTAAGTTCTTTAACTTTCATAAGACTTTTTCTCCTATTATTTTTTTAACCTGATAACATTCCAACTGAATGGCTTAAGCTCTGCAGTAAGAATGGAGTTATCAATTTCCGGAAGTGGATTATTGTGAGGCTTAACCGCAATATTGTCAAAGGTGTTTTCCTCATTTTTAGCGTGACCATCCATTGAAATAAACTCGAAGGGCTTGTAGCCTTCAAAGTCCATAAGGTTAACATCTAAAACAACGTTTTCCTTAAGATTTTTGTTTACGCAGAAAATTGTCATTTCTTCTTTTTCTTCGTCAAAGGTTGCAATGGATTCTATGTAAGGAACATCTGTAAATTGTTTACAGTCGTATTTTTCGCAGTCAATAAGGGGAAGCAGAGCAACACCTCTGCCGTAATTAGAAAGGTGCATAAAGGGGAAGAATGTAGTTTGCTCGAAAACTCCGCCACCTGTCTGTGTGAAAATAGGAGCGATAACATTTACAAGCTGTGCAAGACAAGCAATTTTTATTCTGTCACAATGGCGAAGAAGGGTTATAAGCATTGAGCCCACAAGAAGTGCATCCTCAAAATTATAAATATCTTCAAGAAGGGGAGGTGCAACACTCCATTTGTCAAAGGGTCTGTTGTTGGAATGATACCAAACATTCCATTCGTCAAAGGAAAGGTTAATTTTTTTCTTTGAGCGACGTTTTGCTTTTACGTAGTCACAAGCACAGATAACAGAATAAATGAAATCGTCAAGCTGTAAGCTTTTTGCAAGGAAGCTTGGGGTGTCGTCCTCGTGGTTGCCGTAGTATTGGTGGAGAGATACGTAATCAATACTGTCGTAGGCAATATCAAGACTTTCTACTTCCCATTTACCAAAGGTGGGGGAATATATGCTTGAAGAACCGCAAAGAACGGTTTCTATGGAGGGATCAGTCCATTTCATCATTTTTGATGCTTCAAGGGCAACTCTACCGTATTCGGTTGCGGTTTTTGCACCCATCTGCCAACCGCCGTCCATTTCGTTACCCAAGCACCACAGTTTTATGTTGTGGGGGTCTTTTACTCCGTGGGAAATTCTTAAATCCGACCAATAGGAGCCTTCCTTGTGGTTGCAGTATTCAACAATATTTCTTGCTTCCTCGGGACCTCTTGTACCAAGATTTACCGCCATCATACATTCTGCATTGGCTTTCTTACACCAATTAAGAAATTCATTTGTGCCAAAAAGGTTAGGTTCGGTTGTACCCCATGCTAAGTCAAGTCTTTTGGGACGGTTTTCAACAGGTCCAACGCCGTCCTCCCAGTTGTAGCCGGAAACAAAATTGCCACCGGGGTAGCGTACAACAGGAACATTAAGCTTTTTTACCAAATCAATAACATCCTGTCGGAAACCGTTTTCGTCAGCAGTTGGGTGGTTGGGCTCATAAATACCACCATAAATTGCTCTGCCGAGATGCTCTATAAAAGAACCATAAATTCTTTTGTCTATTTCTCCGATACGGAATTCCTTTGCAAGGGTGATTTTAGCTTTCATCTGAACGCCCCATTTCGTAAATTTGTTATTTTGATTTTAACACGGAAAGGGGAATAACACAATACAAATATAAAAAAGGGCAACAAAAAAACACTGCCGATAGCAGTGAAATAAACAAAATATAAAACTGGAATAAAAAATGAAATAACCCTTGACCGATGCTTTCTCGTCACATCCCCGCCAAGGGTTATTTCTGTTCTATTTTAATATCTAACATCTTTTTATTTACCTCTCTTTCTTGAACTAAGACATCTTACCTCATTCTTTACGAAACCTATTTCCAAACACACTCTTTTTAGTCGTATCTATATACATTCTCGTAAGTGAGAAACCCTTTTGTTTCGAAATAATTTTCATTCTATGAAGTTTTCTGTCTTTCGGTTCTTTTCCTGTGTATTCTTTTTTCCCGAACCGTAGGCCTTACATCAGAACACCGGGTATCACCCTTTCTTATTTTATTGTTTTCAGATTAGGTTTTATTTGTACATTGGAACCACACTTTCTTTTGAAATTAGGTTTTTACTTGTACATTGGACTCACCCTTTCTTTGTCTATATAATAGCATGGAATTTCTGATATTTCAATATGTAATTTTGTATAAAGTTAACAATTTTTATTTATTTAAAACGCAGATTTTGGTATATTGAACAATTAAAAATGTGTTAAATTATTGACAAACTCTAAAAACTATGTTATACTTAATCTGTTGTTTGGTTGAAAAAGCGCGTTCCCGAAGGGCAAAAAGCCTTTCGGGAACTTTTTTATTTGTGGTGGATTATAGTATTCCGTAAAAATGCACTATATTCATATCCTCGGGCATATAAAGTCCGTGGCTACCGCAACCGCCGTCAATTTCGTGGCAACCGTGGTCGGGGGCAAAGCCTATAAGTGTTTTATGGCTTTGCCAGTTTTCTTTAACTGCGTTGGCAAGGCTTTCAAAAGCGTTAATATTATGCTTTAAAGCAGCAATAGATTCTTCGCTTTCGGGGCCGTAACGGTGCATTGTGCCGTCATAGTTTCCGTTATAAACAGCAATAAAATCATATTTATCGTCTTTAATCAGCTCAATCGCTTTTTGGTTTGCTTCATCCGGAGTGTCTACAATGAAATAGTCCATTTCCCTTTCAAGGAAAATTTTAGACATACTGTCATTACCGGTTGAAACAATGCAAGGCTTTTTACCTGCTCTTATAAGGGCATCAAATACGGAATCGGTTTTTATAACGGGTTTTGTGTAGGTCTGTATTCCGTGTATTTCGGGGGTTGCACCTGTGTACATTGTACCGAAGCAAACAGGGGTAACAGAGGGCATAACGCTTTCCAGGGGCAGGGTAATGCTTGTATTAAACATTACGGGCGTGAAGATGTGAGCGTATTTTTCGAAAATCCAAAGAGCCACTGCGTCGGGGTTATACATTAAAACTCTGTCAACACCTTTTCCGGCGCAAAGCTTTAAAACGGCTTCCAGTGGCTCGTTTGCTTGTTTGGGTTTTTCTACACCCAAAGCAGAGCAAAGGGAAGCGGCAACACTTGTTAATTTAAGCGAACAAAATACATCCTGCATAAAAATCACCTTTCGGTATGAAATTGAAAAAATTATAACATAGTAATTTTTTGCTTACAAGGTTAAAGTTATATATATTAACACTCTTTTTTATTATTCATATACTGATTATGATTAGTTTTAACGGAGTGTGGTATTTTGAATACATTTGATAATTTTTGTTCTGTTTTCGGAAGAAGAGCAAATGCTGTCGCTTTTATTAACGGTAGTCCTGATTTTACGAAAATTAAAGGAAGAGTTTTATTTTATCAATTAAAAAACGGTGTAATAGTAAGAACAGAAATATCCGGTTTACCAAAAGGCAAAGGCAGATGCGATAGCCCTATATTTGCTTTCCATATTCACGGTGGAGAAGAATGTTCTGGCGATGATGCTGACTATTTTGCTAATGCAGACGGGCATTTTAACCCGGGTAATTGTCCTCATCCATATCATTCGGGAGATTTACCGCCATTGTTTGGTGTTGACGGTAAAGCATTTTCTGCTTTCTTAACAGACAGATTTATGGTGAAAAATGTTTTAGGTAAAGCGATTATTGTCCATAGTAAGGCCGATGATTTTACATCTCAGCCTGCAGGAAATTCGGGCGAGAAAATTGCCTGTGGAATTATAACACCAACAGCAAGGCGATAGCAAAAAATAAAAATGTTGAAAATAAAAGCTTTGTATGCTATACTTTATAAAAAATAAATACTGCCACCGGGTAGTGAATGTTTATATTAAAATTAAAAGCATTCGTTTACACATCGTTAGGTCTTTGAAGATGTGTATGCGGATGTTTATTTTTTGGGTGAAATTTATGAGCAAAATGAAAAAAATGATAAGCTATTTTTCCAAAACAGAAATCATTTTGTGGTGCGTTTCTGTTTTAGCAATTATTATTTCTTTTATGGTTTTCGACAGAAGCAATTACCTTACTCTTATTGCTTCTCTTATTGGTGTTACCTCTTTAATATTCTGTGCAAAAGGGAATCCCTTCGGACAGGTGCTGATGATTATTTTCAGTATTATTTACGGGGTTATATCATATACCTTTTCATATTATGGCGAACTGCTGACCTACCTTGGGATGACAATGCCAATGGCTGTTTTTGCTTTGGTTACCTGGCTTAAAAATCCCTATAAAAATAACAAATCGCAGGTTAAGGTTGCAAAATTAAAACCCAAAGATATTACATTAATCGCAATTTCTGCTGTGGTTGTAACAATTATTTTTTATTTTATATTAAAGCATTTTAATACAGTAAATCTTTTGCCTAGTACAGTTTCTGTTACCACAAGCTTTATTGCTGCATTTCTTACTTTCAAGCGTAGTCCGTTTTTTGCACTTGCTTATGCCACAAATGATATTGTTTTGATTGTTTTGTGGGTAATGGCAACAAAGGAAGATGTTTCATATATTTCTGTGGTTGTATGCTTCCTTGTTTTCCTTTTTAACGATTTATATGGTTTTATTAACTGGTTGAAAATGCAGAAGAAACAACAGAATTAGTTTCTTAAAGCTATTGGTGAGTAACACTTTTGATGTTACTCACCGATAGTTGTTTATGTGTTTACTTTTATATACTTGCTTCGTAGCCTTCGTCTGCAATTGCTTTAATTAAAACATCATTTGCAACATCCTTTGAAAGGGTAACTGTTGCGGTGCTTTCTGTGTGACTTGCAACGGCATTTTCAACTCCGTCAATTGCGGTAAGTGCTTTTACAACATGTGCTTCGCAATGAGGGCACATCATACCGTTAACTTTAATAACTTTTTCCATAAAATCATTTCCTTTCAGTTTTCTAATTGTAGTTTCCAAAATGCTTTTTTGACACAATCTTTAATATACTTGGATTTAAAATCTTTTAGTATTATACTACTTGAAAATATAATTGACAAATACTTTTTTTGTATGTTACCATTTTATTGTATTTAATTAATGCCGAAAGAGGCGGTTTTATGAAAAAATATGTAGAAGAAATACTTGCACCAAAGCTGCAGGGTGACGGTGGCTGGGTTGAATTTGTTTCCCTTGAAAATGGCGAGTTAACTCTGCGTTTCAGGGGCGAGTGTTCAAAATGCCTTATTCTTCACCGTTGTACAGAGTGGATTGAGCAGGAAATTAAAAGAGAGTTAAAAAAGAATGTTAAGGTTGTTGCAATACGCAAAAGACCTTATTTCCAGGATATGTGAGGTTTAACTTATGGCACATATAAAGGTTGAAAGGCGTTCAATGCGCCCTGAAGAGTGGACAGATTTACGCTTTGGTTGGTTGAAGCGTCACATATATAATGAAAAGTGGGAAATTGAAAATTTAGAAATTCGTGATGCCCGCCAGGTAAAGGAAATGGAGTTTGAATTTTACTCCGAGGCTTACCGACCTCTTAAAAAGGGCGATATGTATTTCACGCCTGACGGAACAGCCTTCATAAAGGCAGATGTAAATATTCCCGATGAATTAAAGGGTAAGGAGCTGTGGTTTTCTCTTAAAACTGCAGCAGAAATTTGTGTTAAGGTGAACGGGAAATACATAGGTGGCGTTGATCCTAACAGGGAAAGAATGTTGCTTTCTCCCTATGTTGATGTGAACAGCACCCTTCATTTTGATATGATGGGATACAATCGCAGTAAGCCCGATGATGAAAGAAACCCCGAAAGTCTTTCCGTGCGAGGCTGCAGACAGATTTTTGAGGGTGCATATATCTGCACCGTAAACGAGGATGTGCAAAGCCTTGTTTACGATTTCGAACTGCTTTTAGATATTGCAAAAAGTGAAGTTTTCAATGAAGATTACAGAGCATTTTTGAACAGGGAACTTAATAATGCAATGAATTTCATTGATTTTGATAGCGATGAGTTAACAGGTGTAAAGCAAGCAAAGCAATATATTGAAGATGTTATTTACTCAAACAACACATATAACGGTACAGGTGATGTAGCCCTTGTAGCACATTCTCACCTTGATATTGCTTATTATTGGCGCAGAATTCACGCTGTTCAGAAAAATCTCAGAACTGTTCTTATACAGCTTCGTCTTATGGACAGATACCCTCATTTCAAGTATGCCCATACACAGCCCTATACCTATGAAACTCTTGAAAAGTACTATCCTGATGTTTTCAAGGAGCTTCAGGAAAAGGTCGGCAATGGACAGTTTGAACCTGTGGGTGCAATGTATGTTGAGCCTGACTGTAATGTTCCCAATGCAGAGAGCCTTATAAGACAGTGCCTTTACGGACAGAAAACATACGAGAGAATGTTTGGCAAGCGTGTAAATAATGCCTGGCTTCCCGATGTTTTCGGCAACAGCTGGATTCTACCGCAGATTCTTAAAAAAAGTGGCGTTGATTATTTTGTTTCCAACAAAATGTCAACCTGGAATGATACTAACAGATTCCCTCATAATAATTTTATCTGGCGTGGTATTGACGGTAGCGATGTTTATGCTTGTGTTCCACCTACCCATTTTATAACATGGAATATGCCGAGTCAGATACAGACCAACTGGGAAGCATATATTGACAAGGACCAGGGTGGACAAACTCTTAGTATGTTCGGCTATGGTGATGGTGGTTCGGGCTGTACGGAAGAAATGATTGAAATGATGAATCGTTTTGAAAAGCTTTCCGTTATGCCAAAATGCACTCACACAAGCGGGGCAGAGTTCCTTGAAAAGAATCTTAAAGATAATAAAAATCTGCAGGTGTGGGACGGGGAGTTGTACCTTGAAATGCACAGAGGTACATTTACCACAAAAAATAATTTAAAACGGGCAAATCGCAGACTTGAAGAAAAATTCAGAACAGCGGAAATGCTTTCGGTTATACGAAAGGAAAATATAACAGAGGAAATTACAGCTCTGTATAAGAAATTCCTTGTAAACCAATTTCACGATATTCTTCCCGGCTCACACATTCACCCGGTTTACCTTGATGCTATGGAAGATTATGAAGAAGTTGAAAAGGCTCTTGATGAAATAATCGGTAGTGGCAGTAAATATTTTAACAGTCTTAACTTTAAGCGTGATGCACTTACCTTTGTGGAAAATAAAGAGGGTACATCTACCCGATATGGCAAAAAGGGCAATTGGATTATTCCCGGAATACCTGCTCTTGCCTCTGCAAATTTAAGGAAAACAAGCTTTTCCGGTACCTGGTTTACTGCAGAAAATAATAAGCTTGAAACACCGTTTTATAAAGTTGATTTCAATGCGGACGGTTCTTTTGCTTCTGTTTATGACAAAGAACTTTCAAGGGAATGGGTAAAGGGTGATTTCAATAAGCTTAAAATTTATGTGGATTGCCCCGGTAACTACGATGCCTGGGATATTTTACCCAATTACCGTGAAAAAGAAATACCCGTAAAGGTAATGGCACCACTTACGCTTGTAGAAAGTGACGGGGAGTGTGCTACCTTCGCTGTTACCTTGGGTACAGAAAAATCTATATGGGAAATGCGTATAAGGTTTTTCAGACGGGGTCGTGGCATTGAAGTAGAAAATAATGTGAACTGGAATGAAAAGCATAAGCTTGCAAAGGCAGAATTCCAATGCAATATTCTTACCAGAAAAGCTCTTTGCGATACATCTGCAGGTTTTATTGAAAGGGAAACTCACCGTAATACCACCTGGCAGCAGGCTCGTTTTGGAACCTGTCACCATAAATGGTGTGATATGTCTGAATCCGGTGGCGGTGTTGCCCTTGTAAATGACGGAAAATATGGGGTAGGCTTCCTTGATAACTCTATGAGCCTTTCATTGCTTCGTGCAACAGAGCGTCCGGATGTTGTTTCCGATATCGGTAAGCACAGCTTCAGTTATATGATTATTCCCCATGAGAATAATGCAGTTACGGCAGGTATAAACAAGATTGCATTACAGTACAATACACCTCTTGTTAAAGGCGATTACAGCTGGATTTTACCTACCTTCGAGCCTTTGTATTTACAAGCAGTAAAATGTAGCGAGGATGGCAGAATGACAGTTATAAGGCTTTGTGAGCAGGATGGAAAAAGAGGTATAATAAAGCTTCCTGAAAAAGTAAAGCTACTGAATATGCTTGAAGATGTTATGGGCGAATCTGATACAATTGAATACAAGCCGTTTGAGATAATTACAATAGGCATATAAAAGAAAAGAACAATCCGAAAGAATCGGGTTGTTCTTTTTCACACTCCCGATATTTCAGAATATTATATACCGAGAGGATTGATTATTTTATGAAAGAACTGACTTTTTTAATATTGGGTGGAGATAGCCGTTCATTATACCTGGGTGAATATCTTGAAAATCAAGGGTTCAAGGTTTGTTATTATGCTTTTAATCATACGGAGTGTTACAGTACTCTTGTGGAAGCTATAAATTCTTCTGATGTAATAATTCTGCCGTTGCCGTTTACAAAAGACAGGCTGACGCTTAACACACCATTATTTGATGAAAAAATATTAATATCTGATATTTTGCCGTTGTTGTCTTCAGAAAAAATGATTTTTGGCGGTCAGTTACCAAAAAGCTTCTGTGAAGAGCTGGAATCAAAAGAATGTTCCTATTGCGATTATTTCTTATTAGATGAATTAGCTATATATAACGCCGTACCCACAGCAGAGGGTGTTGTTCAGGTGCTCATAGAAGAGCTGCCCATAACCATTCATGGAATGAAATGTGCTGTAATAGGCTACGGCAGGGTTGGTAAAATTCTTGCAGAAACTTTATATTCTTTAGGTGCTGAAGTAACCGTTTTTGCAAGGAAGCAAAAGGATTTCGCCGGGATTCATGCTGCATCTATGAAGTATGAGCATATTGATTCACTGAGTATACAAGATAACAGTTTTGATGCTATGATAAATACTGTCCCTGTAAAGCTTCTGGGAATGACACAGCTTTCAAGACTCAACGGGGATTGCCTTTTGGTTGAGGTGGCATCCGCTCCATTCGGAATTGATTTTCAGGCGGCAAAGGAAAGGGCAATAAAGGTCGTTAAAGCAGGCTCCTTGCCGGGAAAGGTTGCCCCGAAAACTGCAGGGGAAATAATCGGTCGCTCAATCCTTCCTATGATAAGGGGGTATAATTCTTGATAACAATCGGATTTGCTATTTGTGGCTCGTTTTGTACATTTAGGAATGTTTTCGAGGAAATAAAAAAATTAAAAAGACTCGGTTATGAAATAGTTCCTATTATGTCAGAAAATTCATATAACCTTGATACACGCTTTGGTGATGCAGCACACTGGCGGGAACAATTCAGAGATATAACGGGGAAAGCAATTGTTCACACAATCCCCGGTGCAGAACCAATAGGACCTAAAAAGCTCCTGGATGCACTTGTTATTGCTCCGTGTACGGGAAATACCCTTGCAAAGCTTGCTACGGGAGTTACTGACACCTGTGTAACCCTTGCGGCAAAGGCACATTTAAGAAATGGCAGACCACTTCTGATAGCCCCTTCAACGAATGATGCTTTGAGCAATGCAGGTAAAAATATAGGTGCACTTCTTAACTATAAGAATATATATTTTGTACCCTATGGTCAGGATAGTTTTGCAAACAAACCAACCTCAATGGTGGCGGATTTTACACTTATTGCAGATGCTCTTGAATGTGCTTTGAAGGGTGAACAACTCCAACCCGTAATAACAGAGCCAAAATAAAAAAAGCCCGTACCACGGCGGTACGGGCCTTAAAGTTTTTATTACATTACTACTTCAACTTCAGGCATTTCTGAGGTAAGACCGAAGAGGTTAAGAATTCTTTCGAAAAAGTCGAACATGCTTTCGAAATTGAAGAAATCTTCAAAAACAGAAATGTAAGTTACGCTTGTGTTTGTGTTTGATGCTTCAAGAGCGCTTGCAGAAACTGCCATTACAGCGGCAAGTAAAGCAACGCAAAGAACGATTGCAACAATTTTTTTCATATTTATATCTCCTTTAAATCATTTTAGAGTACTTATGAACAGAGTTTAACACAAATTTTCTGATTTTTCAATATCTTACGTAATTATTAATTAAAATTTTTTGTCAGCAATGGTTTTTTTGGTGAAAAAGGGAAAAAGTATTTACAAAATTTAAATATTATAGTATAATTTTCCGTAACAAAAGGGAGTAACTCGCGCAAAAGCGTGGCTATGGCGTCATTCCCGGCAAAAAATGCCCGCCATGTCTTAAAGAGTGAGACTTTTACCGCAACCCACGGTAGAGGTCTTTTATTTTTGTTGCTCTGATTTTGAAAAAAAATAAAAGAAAGGGAAACTACAATGAAGCATTATCTTGAATCTGCTGAAGCTGTATTTCAGGAAGTAAATTCCAACGAAAACGGTTTATCTTCTGCAGAAGCTGCTGCAAGACTTGAAAAAAATGGTAAAAACAAGCTTGCAGAGGCAAAAAAGGATTCTACCCTCAAAAAATTCTTTGACCAGATGAAAGACCCGATGATTATCATCCTTCTTGTTGCTGCTGTTATTTCTGCAGCTACAGAAATGATTGAGGCGGGCGGCTTTGTTCCACCTACAG
Source organism: Acutalibacteraceae bacterium (assembly GCA_045602345.1). GTDB lineage: Bacteria > Bacillota > Clostridia > Oscillospirales > Acutalibacteraceae > DTU089. Next base: position 12,000 of record JAZSBI010000178.1, read on the forward strand.
ATTCCATTATTATTCTTGTTGTTGTTCTTATCAACGCTGTTCTCGGCGTTGTTCAGGAAAACAAAGCAGAAAAAGCTGTTGAAGCATTGCAGAAAATGTCTGCCGCAACAACCAAAACTCTTCGTGACGGTAAAGTTGAAAACATTAAGAGTGAGGATCTTGTTGTTGGTGACGTTATTCTTCTTGATGCAGGTGACGCTATTCCTGCAGACTGCCGTATCTTTGAATGTGCAAGTATGAAAATCGAGGAAGCAGCACTTACAGGTGAGTCCGTTCCCGTAAATAAACTTGTTAAAGCTCTTACTCTTTCAAAAGATAAAGGCGATGAAGTTCCCCTGGGTGACCGTAAAAATATGGCATATATGGGTTCAACACTTGTATATGGTCGTGGTAAAGCTGTTGTTGTTGCAACAGGTATGGATACCGAGATGGGTAAAATTGCAAATGCTATTGCACTTGCTGAAGAGGGTAAAACTCCCCTTGAAATCAAGCTGGAACAGCTTTCAAAAATTCTTACAAAGCTTGTTATTGGCGTTTGCGTTATTATTTTCGCATACAATCTCATAACTCAGTATTTTATGGCAGATAATGCACAGCTCTTTGATGTTGCACTCCATTCATTTATTACTGCTATTGCTCTTGCTGTTGCGGCTATTCCCGAGGGCCTTGTTGCAGTTATGACCATTGTTCTTTCTATTGGTGTTACCAATATGTCAAAGAAGAATGCTATTATCCGTAAAATGAATGCGGTTGAAACCCTTGGCTGTACACAGATTATCTGCTCCGATAAAACAGGTACTCTTACACAGAATATTATGACTGTTGTTGACCACTATGCAGAGGATGAAAAGGTTCTTGCAACAGCAATGGCACTTTGCACCAATGCTGAGGTTGAAGCAGATGGTAAAAGCACAGGTGAACCCGATGAGGTTGCTCTTATTAACTATGCTTCCTCACTTGGCCTTAAAAAGGCAGACCTTGTTGCTGCTAACCCCAGAGCAGGTGAGGTTCCCTTTGACTCAGGCAGAAAAATGATGTCAACAGTTCATTCTGTTGATGGCAAATTTGTTCAGTATACAAAGGGTGCTCCTGACGAAATTCTCAAGAAATGTTCTCATGCTCTTGTTAATGGCCAGGTTGTTCCTATGAGCGATGAAATTCTCAAGAAAGCAGCAGAAGAAAATACAAGAATGGGTAACAAAGCTCTTCGTGTATTTGCAGTTGCTTACAAGGAATATACATCTGCTCCTGAAGTTTACGATTCTGCATCTCTTGAATTTGATATGATTTTCATCGGTCTTACAGGTATGATTGACCCTGTTCGTCCCGAGGTTAAGGATGCTATTGTTGAATGTCGTAGTGCAGGTATTACACCTATTATGATTACAGGTGACCATATCAATACAGCAAAAGCTATTGCAAGAGAGCTTGGTATTCTTTCTGATGATTCACAGGCTATGATGGGTAGCGATATTGATAAATACTCTGACGAAGAGTTTGAAAAAATCGTTGAGAATGTATTTGTTTACGCTCGTGTTCAGCCTGAACATAAAACAAGAATTGTTAACGCATGGCGAAACAAAGGTTACGTTACTGCTATGACAGGTGACGGTGTTAACGATGCTCCCTC
>JAZSBI010000179.1:0-2556 GCA_045602345.1 Acutalibacteraceae bacterium
CAGACTTGTTTTTGTTTACCCGAAGGCGTACAAAGGTACGTCGAGTGGCGAGATTTGTTCGTAGCATAAAACTAAAAATTTTTTATAACTTGCGGTCTTTTTATTGTTTAAGGGGTTCTTACAGGTATCAGTCCTGCAGGACCCCTCTTGATTTATATTGTTTTATGCGGTCTGCGCTTTTTTTACAACCCCTTTTTGGATTTATTTCATAATGATATCTGCATAAACAGGATAATGGTCAGAAACGAATCGTCCGTCAATACCTTCTGTAACAACCTTGTAGGAAACTGCTTCAAAGTTATCGTTAATCATAACATAGTCAATAACATCGTCTGCATGTCTTTCGGGCTTTGTATCGTGGTAAGTGCAGTAGTTCATTGTGTCGGGAGCAAGTTTCTTTGTATCTTTAAGAACACCTGATTCAACGAACTGATTGTAGTTATCGCTGCCTTCTTTAACATTCATATCAGCGGTGAAAACAACAGAAATATCTGCGAATTCTTTTGCTTTATTAACAATAAGGTCAACGCTGTTCTTTCTTGCAGCAATACCAATATGGTCAAAGTGGCTGTTAAGGTGAGCATATTTTTTGCCTGTTTCTTTGTTTACAAGAACTGCCCATGTGCAAACCCTTCTGCAAGCAGCATCCCAACCGAAGGATACCTTGTCAGGTGTTTCTGAAAGCCAGAATGTACCGCTGTCTTCAACATCATATTTGTCTTTACGGTAGAAAATTGCTGAATATTCACCTTCGTTGTCACCATCGTCACGGCCAACACCAACATAAGCGTATTTTTCACCAACATTTTCTTTAAGTGCAGCCATCCATTCGGGAGTAGCCTCCTGAACACCGATTGAATCAGCTTCGCTGTCAAGCATTGTCTGTGAAACAATACCGATTCTGTCATCCCAGCTGTCGCTGCCAACATTACCACAACGGATATTAAAGCTCATAATTCTCATTTCTGTTTCCTCCTTGGGTTCAAATCCTTGAATTACTCTGTTATCGGGCTTATTTGAGATAATGCCGAACAAAGATGTGAGCATTGTAATAAATGCCATAATGATTGAACCAATATTTTTCATACAAATATGATAGCACAATTTGGAAAAGTGTCAACTGAAAATGCGGAATTCGGAGTGCGGAATTAATTATGAAAAAACATCGCCTCGTTAGAAGCGATGTTTCTTTATTGTTATTTAATTATTTTCTGTTGGTTAATTAACCTGTGCACATTTTGAGCATCCGGTATATTGACAAATTCTGTATTGTTATATGCAGTTCTATTTAAAATGTCAAAGCCTTTGTAATAACCAAAGGGGTTGCTGCCAAAGGTAATTGTGCCGATACCATCTTTTTTTAATTTAAGGGTTATTGATGGTTCGTTCCTAAAATCACAGCTTGTGATTTTACCATTTTTATAGCATATTGCCCTGTGGGTAGTGAGGGCATATTGTGTGCTTTTTAATACCTTTTTCTGGTGAATAAATCTACCAAAAACAAAATATAAACCAACACAAACAAAAGGAATGCCCCAAATTTTGAATATAAAAGGCGCATCCATGAGAAGAACAGTAGCTTCCCAGAATATTGCAAATCCGCACCATAATATGCTGAAAGGAATCATAATTGCATCCTGAGATGTTAATAAATGGTTTTCGTCAGGCTTCCCTCTCCAAAGGATAGCTTCACCGGGAACTAATTCATTTTTTAACCAATCAAATTCAATGAAATTATCCATTTATAATCAGTCCTTTAAGAACTCTTTAACACTACCTGCTACACCTGCAAGGCTCTGTAAATCAGAGGGAACAATAATTTTTGTTGCCTTACCGTCCGCAGCCTTTTCAAAAGCTTCCATACCTTTAAGGGAAATGTATTCTTTAGAAGGTGTGGCTTCGTTAATCATTCTGATACCTTCTGCCTGAGCCTTCTGGATTGCAATAATAGCATTTGCTTCACCTTCAGCTTCACGCATTTTTGATTCTTTAACAGCTTCTGCGTGAAGAATTGCAGCCTGCTTGTTAGCTTCAGCTTCAAGAATCTGAGCTTCTTTTTTACCTTCAGCAACAAGAACAGCACTGGCCTTTTCACCTTCTGCACGAAGGATGCTTTCTCGACGTTCACGCTCAGCCTTCATCTGCTTTTCCATAGCATCCTGAATTTCTCTTGGAGGAATGATATTCTTAAGTTCAACACGATTTACCTTGATACCCCAGCGGTCAGTAGCCTGGTCGAGAATAGCAGTAATCTTTGTGTTGATAACATCTCTTGAAGTGAGAGTAGCGTCAAGTCCAAGTTCACCGATGATGTTTCTGAGTGTTGTAGCTGTGAGGTTTTCAATAGCAGCGATAGGACGTTCAACACCATAAATGTACTGTCTTGCGTTAGTTACCTGATAGAATACAACAGTATCAATCTGCATTGTTACGTTATCCTTTGTGATAACAGGCTGTGGCTTGAAGTCTGCAACCTGCTCCTTGATGGAAACCTTCTTGGCAACCTTATCGATAAAAGGAACAACATAGTGAGGACCTGCTGTAAGTGAACGTGAA
>JAZSBI010000180.1:0-10458 GCA_045602345.1 Acutalibacteraceae bacterium
AGAAAAATCAGGGGACGGTTCTGTGATTGGGTTGTTTTATCCTAAAAACCGCCCCTGATTTTGATTTTTTAAAATGGCGAAAAGCCTTGATATACAAGGGATTATGGCTCAATCATAGAACCGTCCCCTGTGTTAAAGCGAAAAGCTCATCTGGTTTTTCACACCATATTCTACATATTGAGCCATCACTCTTATAAATATTTATCGGAAAGCTTTTCGGATGTGGAAAGCCAAAAATTTTTATATAAAACTTTTTACATTCATCTCTAACATTATCTTTTTCAACACTAACAATGTTATTTACATTAACAAACATAAATTTAAAAGGTAACTCAACAGCTACAATAAATTTTTTAGTAACCATGATGTTACCGATAAATGTATAAACATTTGTTATAAGAGCAGCAATAAAATAGAAGAGTAATACAAATAAAAGGAAACTGGAATTTTTACCTTCAAAAATTGTATATAACCAGAACAAAAAAAGGATGAGTGTCATAAATCCGAAAAAAAGAGCTTTTTCTTTAATATTTTTTCTACCATCTTCTGATATAGTTTTGAAAAACACTTTACACCAACCCCTCAACTTCCTCAAAGATTGCACAGGGGACGGTTCTGTGATTGGGTTGTTTTATCCTAAAAACCGCCCCTGATTTTGATTTTTTAAAATGGCGAAAAGCCTTGATATACAAGGGATTATGGCTCAATCATAGAACCGTCCCCTGATTGGTTTTCCCCTGATTTGTTCTCCCCTGATTGGTTCTTTTTCCTTATCCTTTCACATATTAGAAAAATGTAAAACATTGTACAACCTAAAAAGCCACACGTAAAACAGCCCACAATTCTAATATCTATGCCATATCGCAACAAATAGCGCGCCAAAAACATTCCACAAGCTACTATTAATGTAACCAAAGATGTACTAGCTATTGTTTTTGTTTTAGCGTTTTGAATGGCTTTCTGTCTTCTAAAACAAACTTCTAAAACTACAATAATTGCAAAAAACACTACAATATGTATACCTAATGCAATTGCCTGTTGTGTTAGATTTCTACCTATCTCAATACTATTTAATATAGCACACAAAATTGCGTTATTCAAACCTATGGTTCCATAAACAATATCACTAGTTTTCGTAACATTATATTTTTTTAGTACCAATATCAACAAAATCAACAAAGAAACTATCATCGAAAGAATTACAATTTTAGATGATAAATAAGTGTTTTTAGATCCCAAAAAACCAGCGACATAAAATACTAATGTTATAATTAAAAGAGGTGTAAACTGGTTCATTTTATTTTCATTCATAAAGTCACTCCTCCAACTCTTTTAAAAACGGAAATCAGGGGACGGTTCTGTGATTTGGCTATATTTTCTGCACAATATAGTAACTAACCCCTGTCAATCTGCTTATTTGGCGGATTGACACTCCTTTTTCTTTAAACATTTTCAAATACTTGTCCCGTTTTCCAACGGACAAGGCTTGAAACTCTGTAATACTTTCACATTTAGAATACTTTTTAATTATCTTACGAGCCTCTTCGTCTGTAACTCGTTTGATGGCTTTTTCTTCAACATCAAGACAATTAGCCGAACTCTGTTGATTATTATACTCAACAAAAGCATCTTTAGGCAAAATTGAAAACACATAATCGGTGTCAATAAAATTGGATTTAGTTAAATATTCGTTAAAGCTACTGTATTTGTAATCTTCAACTTTTTTACATAAACCGGCTTTTTTCTCTTGCTGCTCTCGGCATATTTTACCACCCAAAGCTACTATACCACATCTCATTTCAGTCGTCAATCATAGAACCGTCCCCTGATTGGTCCCCTGATTGGTTTCCCCCTGATTGGTCCTGTTGCCTTCACTTATATATGACTAAAAGAGGTAAAAACTTCACAAAAATTTCTAAAAAACAAAAATTCTACAAAACGAACAATAAGCCAACCTTAATTTTAGCAAAAACAACAACAAATAGTATGAAGTGATTAATAAACAAAAGAAAAAGCCGACTGAAACCAGTCGGCTTTTAGTATTTCAAATTATTTCTTGAAAAGACCAAGGATGTCAACGATATCATCGTCTTCATCATCAGAAGATGCTAATACATCTGATGTTGCAGCTGCACCGGATTTGTTAGCAAAGCCGTTTGCATCTGTACCGAAGCCTGTTGCAATAACAGTAACGATCATTTCGTCATCAAGCTTTTCATCAAATGCAACACCGAAGATGATGTTTGCATCTGCATCTGCTGCATCTGCAATGATGCTTGCAGCAACGTCAACGTCATCAAGAGTAACGTCTGCAGAGGATGTGATGCTGATGATAACACCCTTTGCACCCTGAATTGTTGTTTCAAGAAGAGGACTGGAAACTGCTGCATTAGCTGCAAGCTCTGCCTTTTCTTTACCTGTTGCACGGCCAACGCCCATGTGTGCATGGCCTGCATCCTTCATAACTGCAGTAACGTCTGCAAAGTCAAGGTTGATAAGGCCGGGAACTTTAATAAGCTCGGAAATGCTCTTAACACCCTGACGAAGAACATCATCAGCAACATCGAAAGCGTTAGCAAATGTAATTTTCTGGTCGGAAACTAATTTAAGTCTTTCATTGGGGATAACAATAAGGCTGTCAACATGCTGTGCAAGTTCTGCAATACCTGCTTCTGCCTGTTGCATTCTTCTTTTGCCTTCGAAAGCGAAAGGCTTTGTAACAATACCAACAGTAAGTATACCATTGCTCTTTGCAATTTCTGCAATAGCGGGAGCTGCACCTGTACCTGTGCCACCGCCCATACCTGCAGTGATAAATACCATGTTTGCACCGTTAAGAGCATCAACGATTGCATCTCTGCTTTCTTCTGCTGCTTTAAGACCCATTTCGGGACGAGCACCTGCACCACGGCCGCCTGTGATTTTTTCACCAATCTGAATTTTATGAGTTGCTTTAGAGAATGTAAGAACCTGTTTGTCTGTATTGATAGCAATAAATTCAACGCCCTGCACACCAGAGCTTACCATACGGTTGATAGCGTTTCCACCGCCACCGCCAACACCGATAACTTTTATCTGAGTAACCTCTTCAAAATCGTTTGAAATTTCAAAGTTCATTTTTCTTCCTCCTATTTTATACGATACGTATCTGCACACGTATAACTATTATACATCTTTTAAATATTAACACACAATTTGTTCAATAGCAAGTTATTTTGAAAATTTTTTATTATTTTTGTTGCTTTTTAGTGTTTTCTTTCTTATCGGTCTCTTCTGTAGCAGCTTTAAAGTAAGCATAAGGCTCAATTTTCAAATCAAGGGTACCATGGGAATAGGAATTAATTTCGTTCTCCTTTTCCAAAGCAGCCACTCCCCTGGCAAGTTTAGTTTCTATGTTTGTAAGGCTACCCACTTCCAGAGTAATTCTGTCATCATATACAATTTTTATGTCATTGATATTTTTTAATTCTATTTCTGTTAAAAGGTCCAGCTTGGATTCTTTGATAGCCCGGAGCAAGGTTATCAAGCTTTCAACTTTAGCTGAATTTGTGAATGCAACCTGCTCACCCTCTACTGCCTCGGTTAATTTGACTTTTTTTACAAGGGCTACACCTTCATTTAAAACTGATGCATCCTTATCAAGAACCTTGCCTGTTTCGTCAATCAGAACAAACACACTATTCAAGCTAACTGCAGCAACCTCTTTTGTTGATTGCACATTAATAATAAGTGTATCGGGCAATTTTCTTTCCAGCGTTACTTTTTTTATATATGGTAAAGACTTAGAAAGCTTTTGAGAAACCTCTTCTTCGTTTATTCTGAAAAGATTTGTACCAAGCTCAACGCCACAATTTTTTGATATCATTTCAGGTGTATATATAGTTTCACCTTTTACAGAAATTGTATTAGTTTTAAAGAAAAGGGAAAAAACAAGCACAATACCCACACAGATAAAAACAATAGCCAACAAGCACAAAGCAAGATTTTTCTTTATGTTTCTTCTTTGTGTTTTTTTCTTGTTATCTATATAACGTTGCTCATCCCTTGATAAATTCTGATTTACTTTCTTTTTTGGCGGCTTCACAACTGATTTCCTTTTACGGGGTTCTGAAAGTGCACTTTTATAATGGGGTCTATGCTGTGCCATTTAATGCTTAACCTACCCTTCTTTTTATATCTCCATTCAGGACACATAGATTTTCTTCAAAATCCTCGTAGCCCCTGTCTATAAACTTAATGTTTTTCACTATAGTTGTTCCCTCTGCACAGAGTCCTGCCAGAACCAATGCCGCTCCCCCTCGCAAATCAGGGGAAACAACCTGCGTTCCGTACAGTCTTTCAACACCTTCAACTACTGCAACTCTGCCTTCAGTGCGAATTTTTGCACCCATCCGCACAAGCTCGGGAATATGCTTGAAACGGCTTTCAAAAATATTTTCTACAATAACCCCGGTACCATCCGCAACAGTTGCCATGGCGGTAAAGGGTGCCTGGGCATCAGTTGGAAAGCCCGGATATGGTTGGGTAATTATTTTATCTATTCTGTTCAGTCTGCGTGGTGCCTTAAGACGTATTGCACGACACCGTATATTTATGTTACACCCTGCCTCCTCCAGAAGAGGCAGCATTGAACTCAGGTGTATAGGATTTGTATTTTCAAGGGTTACATCCCCACCTGTCATAGCCCCTGCAATCAAATAGGTTGCACAAGCTATTCTGTCGCAAATAACAGAGTATTCACAAGGGTAAAGCCTTTCTGCGCCATTAATTGTTATAACACTTTCACCGGCACCATGAATATCTCCGCCACATTTATTAAGAAATTCACAAAGGTCAATTATTTCCGGCTCCCTTGCCGCATTCACTATTGTTGTTGTGCCCTTTGCGGTAACCGCTGTCAGAATTGCATTTTCTGTTGCCCCTACACTGGGAAAAGAAAACGTTACCTTTTTACCCTTCAAGCCTTTCGGTACCGAGCATATCAGTTTACCGTAATTTTCTTCAACATTCACACCCAACTGTTTAACAGCGTAAAGATGTAAATCTATGGGTCTTAATCCGATTTCACAGCCACCGGGAGCAGAAACAACCGCAGATTTCATTCTGCCGATTATGGCTCCCAAAAACACAACAGACGAACGCATTTCCCTCATAAGGTTTTCGGGAATTTCTGTTCCTGCAGCCGTTGTACTGTCAACAACAATACTGTTCCCATCGCGAAAAACCTGACATCCGAGATTTTTCAGTATTTTCACTGTACTTTCCGTATCGGACAGCTTCGGGCAGTTATGTATTACGGTTTTTCCGTTAATAAGAAAAGTTGCCGCAAGTATGGGTAAAACACTGTTTTTTGACCCTTGAACACGGAGGGTACCGCTCAGACGGCGACCACCGTTAATAACGAAAGCAGACATAGTGTCGCTCCTTTCGGATTTTTTGGGAATACTCCCCCTACGACACATAATATGCTTTTTAAAAATTTTGGTTAATCAGTCCTTTATAAGACCAATAACAATATCACATATTCTTCGGGATGCATCCGTAACAGCCATTTTACGGGCATTTTCACCGATTTCTTTAAGAAGTGCTTTATCTGAAAGAAGTCTGTCCATTTCTTCTCCCAATTTTTCACCGTTCAAATCCTTCTCCTCGATTATTACAGCAGCATTATTATTAACAAGTGCCATTGCATTATGGAACTGATGATTTTCTGTAACATTGGGAGATGGAATAAGAATTGAGGGTTTACCTAATGCCTCAAATTCTGAAAGGGAGGATGCACCTGCACGGCAGATTACAAGGTCTGCTGCAGAAAGACATCTGTCCATATCGTTAATATATGTTCGTACCTGGATGTTTTCTTCATTATCAGGGTCTACGCCCTTTTCACGCATTTTATCGGGAACCCACAGACCATACTGACCTGTTGAAATAAGGTAGTTGTATTTTGATTTTCTGCCATCTGCAATTGCATCAATAACCGCTTCGTTAACGGCCCTTGCACCCAAGGAACCGCCCATGCAAAGAACAAGAGGTTTTTCATCAAAGCCTAACTCGGCTCTTGAAACATCTCCATCCGCAGTAAGAAGCTCACCCCTTACGGGAAGTCCGGTAATAATGGGTTCATTTTTACATTTAAGGTGTTTTTTAGCTGCCTCAACTGTAAGCATAACCGCATCGACCTTTTCTGCCAACGCTTTATTGGTTACACCCGGGTAGGCATTCTGCTCGTGAATAGCTGTAGGAATACCCATTTTAGCAGCCATACGGATAACCGGACCACTAACATAGCCACCGAAGCCTACTGCAACATCCGGTTTGAAATCGTTAATTATTTTCTTTACTGCACCCGAGCTTTTAAGAAGACGGGTTACAGTTTTAATATTTGCTTTTATTTCCGCAGGTGAAAAGCCTCTTTTAAAACCTGAAATTTCTATAGTTTTTAATGGGAAACCTGCCAACGGAACAATTTTTGCTTCTATTCTGTCTGCAGTGCCGACAAAGCATATTTCTGCATCAGGATATTGTTTTTTTATTTCACCTGCAACAGCAAGTGCAGGATTCACATGGCCACCTGTACCACCTGCAGCAATTAAAACCTTCATTAAACTCACACCTTTTGTTTTTTACTTTTACCAAATGAATAAAGCCTGGGTAAATCTGCCTGACGTGAAACGCTTAACAAGAAGCCCATTTCACCAAGGGTTACAAGGGTAGCTGAGCCACCATAACTGAAGAATGGTAAGCTGATACCTGTATTTGGAACAGTGTCTGTTATAACAGCTACGTTCAATACCACCTGTAAGCCTATTTGTATTGCAATACCAAAAGCAAGTAATGCTCCGAAACGGTCCCTTGCTCGCATTCCGATAAATACGCCCCTTAATATAAGCACCGCAAAAGCCAAGAGGACAAAGCAACAACCTACAAAGCCTAACTCTTCACCTATAATTGAAAAAATAAAGTCTGTATGAGATTCCGAAACATAGAAATATTTTTGCTTGGAATTACCAAGACCCGAGCCAAAGAACCCACCTGAACCTAAGGCAAACAAAGAATGGTTAATCTGCCAACGTTTATCTCTGTCGGTATAATCCTTTACAAGCCAGGAGCCGATACGGTCTGCCATATAATCCTTAAGGACAGGGACCTTATCGTAAAATTTAATTACAACAATTAAACCAATTGCGGCAACAGCCAAGCCTATAACAAACCATCTTGCCTTACCCTCACCCATCCAGAGCATTGCAACGCCAAAAAGAAGTATAAGAATTGCACCTGAAAGATGACTTCCTGCAAGAACAAAACCCGCTGTAAGAGCAATAAAAAATGCATAGAAGAATAATGTTACAGTACCTTCAGTAAAAACTACTTTCCCATTTGTAACTTTAGCCAACCATACAGCCCAACCAACCTTTGAGGGTTGAGAGCTCACCATTTTTTTGTGGTTTTTATCAAGCCCTGTTGCACAGAAAAGAACAATTGCAAACTTGGCAATTTCCGAGGGCTGAATATCTATAGGACCAATATCTAACCAACGGTTAATTTCGCCACCCTTGATTTTACCGATAATGATAGTTGCAATAACCAGTCCCCATGAGCCTACAAGGGCGAGATTTGCAAAATATTTAAGCTTTTTATAGTCCAGACGGGAAAAAAAGTACATTACTCCCAAGCCGAATACCATAAAGAAAATTTCTCTTAAAAAGAAATGGAGGCTTGTTTTGCCTTCGGTTTCGTAATAGGAATAGGCATAGCTTGAAGACAGAAGCATTATAAGCCCCATAGCCATCAAGCACAACATAATTATAAGAAAAGGTATATCCATTCCGTTGCTGACAAACAAACCGGAAAGTAATTTATTCTTTTTTTTCATAGCCGACTCCTTTGTGTTTTTAGGTTTATTTCAAATTACCGAAATAAACAAGAAGAATTGCGACGATACCGCCTAAAAGATTCACAAGTGAAAAGATTTTAACAATTTTAACTTCCTTCCATCCACACATTTCAAAATGGTGATGAATGGGTGCCATTTTAAATATTCTCTTTCCGTGAGTTAATTTAAAGTAACCGATCTGAATAATGTCAGAGGCGAACTCTGCAACATAGATAATACCGATAAGTAAGATAATAAACGGACAGTCTATTGCATACGCCATAGCAACAACCAAGCCACCAAGGAACATTGAACCAAGGTCACCCATCATAACCTTTGCAGGATGCCAGTTCCAGATAAGGTAGCCTATAAGACCACCTGCAAGAGCTGCTGCAAGAAGGCTGACACCAAGACAATTACGAAGCACACCCACAACAATAAAGCTTATAGCAGCTGTAAGTGTAACTGAACCGCAAAGACCGTCAACACCATCTGTAAAGTTAACTGCATTTGTTGTGCAATAAATAACTGCAACACCAATTGCCCAGAAGAACACTTTTGTTTCTACCATACCCACAAAAGGAATAAACATACTTCCTGTTGGGTCGTTAAGGTAAAGTGTTAGCAAATAACCAACCATAAGAACAACCTGAAGAATTGTTTTCTGTTTGATTGTAAGGCCTAAATTACGTTTTTTTACAACCTTAATATAGTCATCAAGGAAACCTATGAAGGCAAAACCGAGAGCCATCACAAGACCGCCCCAAACCTTGATATTCATTGATTTGGAAAGGATTTCATTTGTACCGATTATATCGTTGCCCATCACCTTGCTGACAACAGCAACCACAACAAAAGCAAAAACAGTACCGATTATGAAAAGAACTCCACCCATTGTAGGTGTACCCTGTTTATTCTTATGCCATTTTGGTCCGATATCAAGAATTGTCTGCCCGAATTTAAGTTTGTGTAAAAAAGGAATAACAACATAACCAAGTCCGAAGGAAATGCCGAAAGCGACAACTGCCGCAATTACACAAGCGATTACAATATTCATACTTCCCACTCCTTATATAGAGATGTAAAAATTTCTTCCATTTTCATACCGCGACTGCCTTTGAAAAGAACTGTATCCCCGTCTTTAAGATTTTTACGTAAATATTCTGTTAACTCTTTTTTATCTTCAAAGGCTTTCGCTAAGCCACCCTTTTCAATAAAGCTGTTTGTTATATTTTTTGCAGCTTCGCCAAAGGTAACAACCAAATCACATTCAGTTTCAAAGGCCTTTTCGCCAACCCGCTGATGAGCCTCTTTACTGAAATCGCCAAGCTCCAGCATATCGCCCAGAACAGCAACGGTTCTTTTTATTTTAAGACTTTTGAGGGTTTCAAGAGCGGCACACATACTGTCAAGGTTTGCGTTGTAGCAATCCTCGATAAACACCATGCTTTTTACGGAGGTTATTTTCTGGCGCATTCCTTCGGGAGCAAAGTTGCGCAAGCCCTTAACACATTCCTCCAGGCTAATTCCTAAAAGAAGCCCTACAGCAATTGCACACAGTCCGTTATAGACATTATGTATACCCTGTGAAGGAACAAAAGCCCTGACCTTTTCATTTTTATATGTAACAGTAAAACCACTTCCCAATGCTGTTGGGTCTATGTTTTCCGCTGTTATATCGCCACCATCAAGGCCGAAGCGGATAACATTAAAATCAGCTGCGGAAACCTTGTTCAGAATATCGCTATCACCATTAATTACAAGTGGCGAGCCTTTTTTCATACCATCAAGAATTTCGGATTTCGCTTTCAAAATGCCGTTTCTTGAGCCTAAATTTTCAATATGGGCAGTACCTACGTTTGTAATAACACCAATATCGGGACAAACAGTTTTTGAAAGACGCGAAATCTCGCCAAAATGATTCATACCCATTTCAATAACCGCTGCTTGGTGATGCTTTTCCAAACGGAAGAGAGTTTTCGGTACACCGATTTCGTTATTAAGGTTACCCTCTGTCCTTAATGTGTTGAACTTCTCACTCAAAACAGAGTAAATCATACCTTTTGTTGTAGTTTTACCAACACTACCTGTAAGTGCAACAAACGGAATATTAAAATTCTGTCTGTAACCTGCGGCAATATCTAAAAGAGCCTTACCTGTATCTTCAACAAGAATAACTCTTTCATCGTTACCCTCGTAACGGGAACAAACAACCGCTTTTACACCCTTAGAGAGAACATCCGTAACAAAATCATTTGCATCAAAGCGTTCACCTTTAAGAGCTATAAAAAGCGTTGCTTCGTCAACATCTCGGCTATCTGTTGAGATTTTTTCAACAAAGCCATCAAGCTTTGTGGTAGCACAACACCATTCTGCTATATTTTTCAGTAAGATTTTTTCCATTAAAAACCATCCTTAAGTACATCTGCTACTACTTCACGCTCATCGTAATGAACACGTTCTTTGCCTATTACCTGATAAGTTTCATGACCTTTACCTGCAAGAAGTATTGCATCATCTTTTTCTGCAATGGAAATAGCTTTTTTTATTGCCTCGCTTCTGTCGGTAATGGTAATTACTTC
>JAZSBI010000181.1:0-10547 GCA_045602345.1 Acutalibacteraceae bacterium
ACTCGTGACCCCAGAATGAAAGAAAGAAAGAAATACGGTCTCAAAGGCGCACGTCGTGCACCCCAGTTCTCAAAGAGATAATTGTTTCTTTGTATATTTCCAACTCCTTGCAGAAATGCAGGGAGTTGTTTTTTGCATATAAATCAATAAAAAAATCCACCCTCGCAAGAGAGTGGATTTTATGTATTGGATTATTAGTCTTCGTCAGCAAAGAAGTATGTTTTTTTGTCAGCATCGGGGTCTGTAAGACCATTGTAGTCGTTGTAAGCTTTAGCCATTTTGTTAAAGTTTTTGATGAGGATGAAATCACCAAGAACAATACCAAGAAGTGAATATACAACAACAAGTGCGCCACTTTCGCTGAATCTAAGGTCATAGCGTTCTGCATTTTCTCTGAGTCTGTTTTCGAGTTTGCATCTCCAAACAAGCCAGAAAATACCGAGCGTAACAATGCCTAAAAGAACAGCATATTTGAATTTCATTGTTTTTTTGCCATCGCCTTCGCAAAGGGTGTTTACATCTTTAGCACGTCTGCCCCAAAAAACAAGGGAATAAATACCAAGTGTTAAGATAGAGAAAACGTAGTAAGCAACAAGGCTTTTTTCTTTCATGATTTTCATTTTACAAAACTCCTTTGAGCAGTTTTTATTTACCAATAAATTATATTATACTTTTTTATAAAAATCAAGTATTTTCCGAATATATAGGTATTTTAGCATCGTTTTGATTTTCTAAAGCTTCTTTGCGCTCTTTTAATTGGCGCTCAACCTCCTCTCGGTGTTCCTTGCTATCCTTAACAAATGATATAATAATTAGGTAAAGTACAGCACCTGCAACCGGACCTAACATAAACATTGGCCATTGCCATTTTAAAAAGCGTGCATTTTGTTTTTTGCCTAATTCAAGAAGTTTACTGTCATATTTGAGGTAACTTAACATTCTACCTTCAATAAATGTAGTAACAGCAGTTGTCATTTTTGTTGTAAAATTCTGCATCGAGAAAGAAACACCCTCGGAACGAACACCGGTTTTTAGTTCAACCTCATCAATAGAGTTGCTTGTGAGTGTTCTGTGAGCAATATCCATAAGGCTTCCGGGAAGATTTACTATGGATATCAGAGCACACATTATAATAAATTGAGGCCAGGAGTCATAACCGATAAAATAAGCTATAACACGTATACCTATTGCAGCAATCTGAGAAATTATAAGGAGTTTTTTCATACCACCAACTTTTTCAGCAATTTTATTTGCAAAGAAAATTGCTGCTGCACCTGGAACACCTGCAAGCAGACCGAAAAGAACCTCAAGTGACTTACCATTTGTAAAAGTAATAGCATTTTCAAAGAAATATGCATTTTGTACTTTAGGGCAGAAGCCTTGGGAAAACCTTGCTAAAGAAATTAATAAAAGAGTAGGGTTATGACGAAGAATTGTAAGAGATTTGAAAACATTTTCTTCCGGTTCGCCACCATCAACCAGTTCGTTGATTTTATGGGCACGCATCGAAAGTATTTCACCGCCAAGACCAAATACAGCACCAAAAATAATGAAAACATACATATCGTCAATACCGGCACTGTTTAGCATTGTTCTGAATTGTTGGAATAATCCGCAAATGGCACCGCCCGCACCAGCACCTATTGAAACCCATTGAGCAATTCTTGCTCTTTCGTTTGAGTGAGGTGAAGCCAGGGCAATCATCCCCCAAAGACCAACATCCTGGAAGGAATAGAAAAAGTCCCAGATGAGGTAAATAAGAAATATGTAAACAATTTTTCCGTTTTCATCAAAGGGTACATTCATAAACAGCAATGCTGAAAGTGCACCGATAATTGGTGGAAAATAAATAAGATAAGGTCTAAGCTTGTTATAAGGCTTATGACGTCTTCTGTCTATGGTTGCTCCGACTATAGGGTCATTAATAGCATCCCATATATAAGTTAGTGAGAATACGTTACCGACTTTTTTTGGATCAATATTTAAAAGATTAATGCAAAAATAACGGATCCAACCGGAAATGTAGCCGTAAGAGATATTCTGTCCCGTAAGACCAACAGCATAGTTGAGTATATCCCTGTTTGCAACATAACCTTCGGCTTTTGGTTCTTTTTGGAAAAAATAGCCTAATGACATTCTGCTCATAATATCACCCCTATAAAAACATTATAACTTAATGCAAACTTTATTGCAATTAACTCTTTTCCTGCAGCTGTAGAAAAAAATGGTTTGTGTTTAGTTATTTTTACAAAAAACTATCGTTAGCGTATATATAATTGTATAAAAAGTGGTTGAAAAGTAACGCATAATCATTGACATTCTTTGGAATATATGTGATAATATGCGGTGAATGATTTTTTACTAAGGGGGAGTTTTTTGTGATTAAAGAACTCGCAAAACAGTACGATCCTAAAAATGTTGAGGAACGTATTTATAAAACATGGCTGGATGGTAAGTATTTCCACGCTAAGTGTGAAGAGGGTAAGCCCACTTATACCATCGTTATTCCACCACCTAATATTACCGGTCAGCTTCATATGGGACATGCTCTTGATAACACTCTTCAGGATATTCTTATCCGTTGGAAGAGAATGTCAGGTTTTGATACATTATGGCTTCCCGGTACCGACCATGCTTCAATTGCTACAGAGGCAAAAATTGTTGAAGCAATGCGTAAAGAGGGTATTTCTAAAGAGGATTTAGGTCGTGACGGCTTCCTTGAAAGGGCTTGGGCTTGGAAGGAACAGTACGGCGGAAGAATTGTTGAACAGCTTAAAAAGCTTGGTTCTTCCTGTGACTGGGACAGAGAAAGGTTCACTCTTGACGAAGGCTGTAACAAAGCGGTTAATACAGTTTTCAAAACTCTTTACGACAAGGATTTAATTTACAGAGGTAACCGTATGGTTAACTGGTGCCCTTGCTGTAATACATCCATTTCAGATGCTGAAGTTGAATATGAAGAAAAAGATGGTAATTTCTGGCATCTTCTTTACACTGTTAAGGAAACAGGGGAGAAGCTTGAACTTGCAACAACACGTCCCGAAACAATGCTTGGTGATACTGCTGTTGCTATCAATGCAGAGGATGAAAGATATAAGCACCTTCACGGTTGTCACGTTATATTACCTCTTCTTAATAAAGAAATTCCCATTGTTTGTGACGAACATGCTGATATGACAAAGGGTACAGGTGTTGTTAAAATCACTCCTGCTCACGACCCTAATGACTTTGAGGTTGGTCAGAGATGTAACCTTCCCATTGTTCGTACATTTACTTATGATGGTCGCCTTACAGGCGCAGAGGACAAGAGAATTGCTGACGAGCTTATTGCAAGTGGCAGAGCAACTGAAAATGAACCCGAGGTTCTTGATTGCGGTAAATATGCCGGTATGACTACTATGGAAGCAAGGAAAGCAATTCTTGCAGACCTTGAAGCAGGTGGCTATATTAAGGAAATCGAGCCTCTCAAGCACGAGGTTGGTACTTGCTACCGTTGCCACAGCACAATTGAGCCCATGGTTTCAAAACAGTGGTTTGTACGTATGGTACCACTTGCAAAACCTGCTATTGAAGCAGTTGAAAATGGCGAAACTAAGTTTGTTCCCGAAAGATTTACAAAGAACTACCTTAACTGGATGAATGGTACTCGTGACTGGTGTGTTTCACGTCAGCTCTGGTGGGGTCACAGAATTCCTGCATGGTATTGTGAGGATTGCGGTGGTGTTACAGTTAGTGTTAATGCTCCCGAAAAATGCTGTAAATGTGGTTCAGCAAAGCTTACTCAGGATGAAGATACTCTTGATACCTGGTTCAGCTCTGCTCTTTGGCCCTTCTCAACACTCGGTTGGCCTGACAATACTAAGGATTTAGAGCATTATTATCCCACTAACACCCTTGTTACAGGTTACGATATTATCGGTGTCTGGGTATCAAGAATGATTTTCTCTGCTCTTGAATACACAGGCAGAGTTCCTTTTGATACTGTTCTTATTCACGGTCTTGTTCGTGATGCACAGGGTAGAAAAATGTCCAAATCTCTCGGTAACGGTATTGATCCCCTTGAGATTATTGATCAGTACGGTGCAGATGCTCTTCGTTTCTCACTTGCAACAGGTAACAGCCCCGGTAATGATATGAGATTCTTGCCCGAAAAAATCGAAGCAAGCCGTAACTTTGCTAATAAGCTGTGGAATGCAAATCGCTTTATTCTTATGAATCTTGATGAGAATGAACCTGCACCCCATATTCCCGAAAATCTTGCAACTGAGGATAAATGGATTTTAAGCCAGTTCAATACTCTTGTTAAAGCTGTTACAAACTCTCTTGAGAATTATGAGCTTGGTATTGCTGTTCAAAATCTTTATGATTTTATTTGGGATGTTTTCTGCGATTGGTATATTGAAATTGCTAAAATCCGTCTTAATGGCGATAATGAAGAAGGTAAAAAGACAGCAAAAGCAGTTCTTGTTTACGTAATGAGTAACACTCTTAAGCTTCTTCACCCATTTATGCCTTTCATTACAGAAGAAATCTGGCTTGCTCTTCCCCATGATGGTGAATCTATTATGATTTCTGACTGGTGTAAGTATGATGAAAGCCTTAATTTCCCTGTTGAAGAAGAGGCTATGAACCGTGTTATGACAGCTATTAAAGCTATTCGTAACCGTCGTGCTGAAATGAATGTTCCTCCCTCAAAGAAAGCAAAGCTTTACATTGCTACAAAGTATATTGAGGATTTCACAAACGGCAGCGTATTTATGAACAGACTTGCATCTGCATCCGAGGTTGAAATCGGTGACGAGTTTGAAATTGAGGGTAGCGTAAGTGTTGTTACTGAAAGTGCAAAAATTTATATTCCTCTTAATGAACTTGTTGACTTTGAAGCAGAAAAAGCAAGACTTCAGAAAGAGCTTGATGCTGCAAAGAAGGATTTAGAGTTTGTTGAAAACAAGCTTAATAACCCCGGCTTTATGGCAAAAGCACCTGAAAAGGTTGTTGCTCAGCAGCGTGAGGCTCAGGAAAAACATAAAGCAAAAATCGCAATGCTCGAAGAAAGTATTCTTAAACTCAAATGAATTATATTGAAGCTGTAAAATATATACATTCATTATTAAAATTTGGTATCCGTCCCGGTCTTAACGGGATGGATGCCTTATTGCGTTTGCTCGGTAATCCGCATAAAGAACTGAAGTATGTTCACGTTGCAGGAACAAATGGAAAGGGTTCAACTTCAACTGCAATTTCAAACGTACTTACTGATGCAGGATATAAGGTGGGTTTGTACACATCGCCCTATGTTACTGATTTTCTTGAAAGGGTGCAGTTTGGCGGTAAACCAATTGATAAAGCACTTTTTGCAAACAGTGTTGAAAAGGTGAAAATTGCTGTTGATATTCTTGGAAAAAATGATATTGTAATAACCGAATTTGAAGCATTAACAGCTTCTGCTTTCCTTTGTTATAAAGAGCTTGAATGCGATGTTGTTGTACTTGAGGTTGGTCTTGGCGGAAGGCTGGATGCCACTAATGTTATTGATACACCCTTGGTTAACATAATTACTTCACTTTCTATTGATCATTCTGCAATTTTAGGCAACACTATCGAAGAAATTGCCTACGAAAAATGCGGTACTATCAAAGAAAATGGTAATGTTGTTTGCTCCTTTGGGCAACCTGAAAATGCTCTTTCGGTTATTAAAAAAACAGTAAATGATAAAAATAACACTTTTGTAATTCCTGATGAAAAAGATATTAAAATAATTAATACTGACATTTTTGGTACTGAATTCAATTACAAAAATAAAAATTATTTTATAAAAATGGCGGGAGAGCACCAGGTTAAAAATATGACCTGTGTTATTGAAGGCTGTAACGTTCTCAAAAAATATTTCAAAATTTCCGAAGATAATATCAAAAACGGAATTAAGAAAACCATTCTTCCTGCAAGAGTTGAAGTAATAGCAAAAAAACCACTTGTAATTCTTGATGGCGGTCATAACGAGGATGGAGCAAAAGCTTTTTTCGGTGCGGTTTCAGCTGTTCTGGAAACTAAATCAAAGGTTTTTGTTGTTGCAGGTATGATGGCTGATAAGGCTGTTGAAGAGTCTTTAAAACCTCTTATTATGAAGAGCGATTGTTTTGTTTGTGTTACTCCAGAAAATCCCCGCGCTATGACAGGTGATGCACTTTCGCTAATTGCCAAAAAATACTGTAACAATGTTATAGTAATTGACTCACCTAAAAGTGCGGTAAAAAAAATGGAAACAATGATAGGTGAAAATGATGTTTTGTGTGTTGTTGGCTCCTTGTACCTTGCAGGAGAAGTACGCGAAACATTGTTAGAAATCTTTTAAAAATACGTCTGCATTTATTGATTTAAGGCTGAAAAAATGTTAAAATAATAATACATTACGAAGGGAGAGTTTTTTATGGTTAATTATGACGGTTTTGCCGGTGGTATTGAATTTGGTGGTCTTCGTAGTATTCTTGATATAAAAATTCTTATTTGCTATATACTTGATAGCGTTAAAACTCCTATGGCAAGAAATCAAATTTGCGATGTTCTCCAGAAAACAGGTCTCGCGAATTATTTTGATACAAATTCTGCCCTTGATGAGCTTTTGGAAAATAAAGCGGTAAAAGAGGTGGAATATGTAGGAGAAGCTCATCTTGTTGTTACAGCAAAAGGCTCTAACAGTGCAAAAGAGCTTGAAAAACAGCTTCTTCCGGGTGTGCGAGACAGAGCAGTTAAGGTTGCCCTGAATACAGTTGCAAGAGCACGTTCTGAAAGAGAAAACAAGGTAAGCGTAAAAAAAGTTGATAATGGTTATGATGTTACTTTTGAAATTGAAAGTAATGGTGACAAGCTTCTTTCTTTAACCCTTAACGTTGCTGATGAATGGCAGGCAGAACAGCTTAAGGATGGCTTTCTTGATGACCCGGGAGCCCTTTATTCAGATATAATTAACAGACTCATTGGTGAGTGATTTTAAGAGAGCCTTTAGGCTCTCTTTTGTATTATTTGTTAAAAAATGACAATACTAAGTTTGAAATAATATATACGGAGGAACATTAATGAAATTAAAAAAAGTATTGTCTTTAATAATTATTGTTGCATTTTGCGTAACCACTTTCAGTGGTTGTGGTGAAGAAAATAAAAATACCACCTCAACTACAGCAGAAATGAGCAACCAAAACCCTGAAAAAACGATTGTAATGGTAGGTGGAAATGAGGATGAAGGCTTTTGGCAGAATCTAAAAAAAGGTGGACAGGAAGCTGCAAAAAAATACGGTTTTACCCTGAATTATGTTGGTACGGATGATGAAAATGATAATGTGGTAGCTACCCATATTTCAAGTATCGGTAAGGTTATAAAAGAAGGTGCTTCGGGTGTTGTAGTTGTTCCCGTTGGCGAAGGTTACAGTGAAATTTACGGCAGATTATATGATGAAAAAATCCCTGTGGTCCAAATTGATAATTTAACTGAAGATGATTTTGAAAGACTTGAAAGCAACAAGAAAAATCCAATTGTTTCAATTGTTTCTACAGATTATGAACAAGCAGGTGCACTTTGTGCCGAAAGACTTTTTGAAAAACTCAAAGACCAAATTAAAAAAGCTGAAACACAATTTGTTTTGGGGGTATTAGGACAGGAAGACACCCCTTCAGATGAAGAAAAAGCAAAAGGCTTTGTTGAAAAATTCTCCGAATTGGCAGATGCAGATTCTGAAATTAAAGGAAAATATAAAATTGAAACAGCGTCAGAGAGTAGATATGAAGATGCTTTTGCTGATTTAATCAAAGAAAATATTAATGCTGTTTTTATTACTGACCCCATTATTGCTGATAAAATAAGTGATATTGTTTCTGCGGAGGCGGAAAAATACAGTAAAATTACCTTCTGTGGCTTTGATTCAGGTGCGAAGCAATTAAAATGGCTTACTATGGAAAATGGTCCGCAGTTTATTGGTGGTATTGCCCAGGATTCATATAATTTGGGCTATAACGCAGTTGAACAATGTGTTTTTGCTGTTGAAGGTAAGGAAAATAAAGAGAATATAAAAATTGAAGGTGAATGGTACGATAAAGAAAACCTGGATAAAATGAAACAGGAAAATATTGTTTTTGAAAAGTAATAAAAAAGAGTGTATTCAATCATAATTGACTGAATACACTCGGTTTTTATTTTATTTGCAACCGCAATTACCGTTAGGTTTGAAACAGGTTTCGCATACACAATCACCGGCACTTGGCGGGAAAAATTCATCAATGGGGAAGCTTATTTTTCTGAAGGTGTCGCAGGGGTCTTCTGTGTCGCAACAACATTCCTTTGTAGGTACACAAAAATCGTAAGCAGGTATAAGCATCTGTACATCTCTTTCCAACTGAACTATGGTGAATATGCCTAAGGTTACTTTAACCGCTTTTTCACCTTCACAGCAACCAAAATCGCCTTCAAAGCAACGGCAGATATGATTCGGAACAGAATCACAGTAATTACCCATTGTGTTGCAACAATCGCAAATTCTACAAATGTTTGCATCAAGAATAATTGGGTCAACGCATTGTACTTTTGCTTTCGGGTTAGAGTTGCCAACGGGATTCTGATCATCAAAACCATCACAAACATAGCTTGATGAGAAGATTTTTACATTACCCTCGCTGCCATAAAGTATGCACTTTTTGTTGAATGTTACAAGCCCTTCCAACATTGTGGGGGTTGCAGTGGGGCAGGTGAATGCATCAAGGCAAACCTTAACAAAAAAAGTAAGGTCAACGGAGTAACATCCTTTGTTAAATGGCACTTTTTCAACTTCAACAAGGCAATTAAGTATCTGTGCTGCTCTTGGTCGAACAGAAGAAGCATTTTCAAGAATACATTGACCTCTGTCAGTTAAATATACTCGTAAATCTGTAAGACAGTCTTTGTCTGCGCAGGAGTCGTAAACTCTGTTAGTATCAATGCAAATTGCTTCTTTAATATGGTGAAGGTCGGTGCAGTTTTTATTATCAGCCATATCTTTCCTCCTGAAATAAGTATTGAAGCTAAATCCTTAACTTCATTACATAATATGAGGAGAATATGTTTTTGTTACAAATATCTTCAAACTCCCTCTAAGTTGAACGGGGGTATGTATTCTTCTTTTGCAGATGATAGTTCCTGTAAAAAACCTTCTTCAATGCCTGAATTAAATAAATATTCTTCGATTTCGTCATATTCTTCCTGAGTTAATCTTCTGGAAAGTTCGGGGAATTTTCCGGTTTTGTTAGGCGTGAATTGACTCATAAGACTGAATAAAACTTCACCATCATTAAAATTATTTTTCACCCAATCTATAACCTTTTTTGTGTTTTCTAAATTGTTCGGAAGAATAAGGTGACGAATTATTACACCTTGTTTCATGATTCCATTTTCATCAAATTGACATTTTCCAACTTGTCGGAACATTTCTTCAATTGCTTTTGTTGCTGTTTCAAAATAATTTGGTGCTTTTGAGTACTTTAAAGCCAGCTCGTTATCTGCATATTTTAAGTCAGGTAAATAAATCTGTACTTTGTTTTCCAGTAGCTTTAAAGCCTCAACGCATTCGTAACCACCGCAGTTATATACAACGGGGACGGAGAGTGGCTCGGTTAAGGATTCTGTAATTGCTTTTATAAAATGTGTGCCTGTAACAAGGTTAATGTTGTGAGCGCCTTGACTGATAAGTTCATTATATATTTCTTTTAACCTTTCAATAGAAATTTCTTTGCCGAAGGTGCCACGACTTATATCTTCGTTCTGACAAAAATCACATTTCAAGTTACAACCCGAAAAGAAAATAGTTCCACTACCGTTGGTACCGCTTATTGGCGGTTCTTCCCAATAATGTAGGGCTGCTCTGGCTACTACCGGATTTTCTCCCATACCACAAAAGCCCTTACCGTTATCGGTAAGAGCTTTTCTTTCTGTGTTACAATTTCTGGGACATAAATTACAAGTGAACATTTTACTGTGCCTTAGAATTATTACCGGTAACGAGTTCAAGGTAGTTCATTGAAAGCCATCCACCTGTGCTACCGTAAACTACATAACCCCAATCTTCCCATACAGCGATAACTTCAACTTCGTGACCCTTGGGAATGTAAATAATTCTGTCTGAATTTGTATTGGGTTCAAGACGAAGGCCGAGGGGATCATCCTTGGTGGCAACTTTATATTTGCCTGTGCTATATGAATATGTCTGAGAGTTGTCTGCAGAAGAATTGTTCATACCGGCAATTGCATCAAGGTCAACAGAAACAGTTTGTTCAGTAGTGTTTTTGTTGTCTTTTTTGTTTTTGTCAGACGATGCGGTAGCAACGATTGCAACAATAATCGCAATTAAAATAAGGATCGCGGAAATGATTAAAACAATAACATTTTTGTTTCTTAATTTGTCCATGGTAAATCTCCTTGTTTCAAACATACAAATTTCCTTTGTTTTCAACATTATATCATTATAAATTAGAAAAATCAATAGTTTATACAAGAGTGAAAAAAGGTGTGAAAAAAATATGAATATTCT
>JAZSBI010000182.1:0-16809 GCA_045602345.1 Acutalibacteraceae bacterium
GATGAAATGAGAAAAAAATTGTTGCCTTTTATGGAAAATACAAATCGCACAAGTATTAAAAAGAATTATTCGAATGGTGATGTTTACGAAGGTGAAAGTGTAGATGGTGTGTTTGATGGTAAAGGTAAATATACCTGGGCAGATGGTGATGTATACGAGGGTGATTATATTAAAGGAGATCGTACCGGCAAGGGAAAATACACTTGGGTAAATGGCGATGTATACGAAGGCGATTTTGTTAAAGGCAACCGCACCGGAAAAGGTAAGTACACCTGGGTAAGCGGAAATGTGTATTACGGTGATTATTTAAATAATAAGCAGCAAGGCCACGGAAAATGTGAATGGACAAATGGTGATATATACGAAGGTGATTTTATTGATGGTGACCGTACCGGAAAAGGCAAATACATCTGGACAAACGGCAATGTATACGAAGGCGATTTTGTAAAAGGTGACCGTACCGGAAAAGGCAAATACATCTGGACAAACGGCGATATATATGAAGGTGATTTTGTAAAAGGTGAGCGAACCGGAAAAGGAAAATTTACCTGGGTAAGCGGTAATGTATACGAAGGCGATTTTGTAAAAGGTGACCGTACCGGAAAAGGGATATTCACATGGGTAGATGGAGAAGTATACAAAGGAGATTTCGTAAAAGGAGACCGTACCGGAAAAGGGAAATACACTTGGGCAAGCGGTAATGTGTACGAGGGAGATTTTGTTAACAATGACCGTACCGGAAAAGGTAAATTTACGTGGACAAATGGCGATGTGTACGAGGGCGATTTCGTAAAAGGAGACCGTACCGGAAAAGGTAAATATACCTGGATAAGTGGCAATGTATATTATGGTGACTTCCTGAATAATAAGCTGCACGGCCACGGGAGATGTGTGTGGACAAACGGCGATATATACGAGGGAGGTTATGTAAATGATTTCCGCACCGGTAAAGGTAAATATACCTGGGCAAATGGTAATACATATGAAGGTGATTTTGTCGACTCTCGCATAACCGGAAATGGTTGTATGATAAAGAGCGGAATAGTGGAAAAAGGGTATTTTGAAAATGGTGTCCTTAAATCGGCGGAAAATACTTCTAAAAAATAATAAGAAAAATTAAAAATCCGACAAGGGGTAGTTTTATGTTCGCAAAAATTTACGATACAGAGATTAAAATTGATTATAATAATGCCGATGGTTTCAACAGATATCCGGATGATATTATGGCAGAGTACAATCAATCTATTGAAGAGGGTCTTGATCTGGAAGGACAAAAATCTCTTTTTGAATCTGTTGCGGCACTCAAAAGCGGTGAAATGAAAAATCGTATGAGCGATTTGATTTTTGAAACTGTTATTAATGCAAAAAAGCGTTCCGATTATAAATATGACGAGCCCAACAAATTAAAAGAAATAAAGGCTTTAAGAAAGCCTTATGATTACAAATCAGTTATGCCCAACGAGAAAATTTTACGAAATAAAATTCTCGGTGCATGGACAGGCAGAGCTTGTGGATGTCTTTTGGGCAAACCTGTTGAGGGTATAAGAAGTGAGGAGCTTATTCCTTTTCTTCAAGAAACAGGGAATTACCCTATGCACCGTTATATTCTTTCAACAGATATTACCGATGAAGTTAGCTCACATTATAAATTTTCATTTGAAAATAAACCATACGGTGATAATGTTGATGGCATGCCTGTAGATGATGATACAAACTATGTTGTTCTGGCACAGTTAATTGTTGAGCAATTTAGTAAGCATTTTGAGTCTGAGGATGTTGCAAATGCATGGCTCAGGTATCAATCTGTGTTTTCATATTTCACAGCAGAAAGAATTGCTTACATTAATTTCCTTAATTGTATTGTGCCACCGGCATCTGCGATGTATAAAAATGTTTGTCGTGAATGGATTGGTGCACAGATAAGAGGGGATTATTTTGGCTACATAAATCCCGGTGATCCTGAGGCTGCAGCAGAAGCGGCATATAACGATGCAAGAATTTCCCATGTAAAAAACGGAATTTATGGTGAAATGTTTGTTTCAGCTATGATTGCAGTTGCTGCAGTAAACGATAATATTGATGATATTATTTGGGGTGGTCTTGCTCAAATTCCTGAAACTTCAAGGCTTTATGAAGCTGTTATGAAAATCTATAACGATTACAAAAATGGTGTGACGCTTGAGGAAACTTTTAACTATATTCATTCTGCATACGATGAGCATACTGACCATGGCTGGTGTCACACAATTTCCAATGCGATGATTGTAACAGCTGCGCTCTTGTATGGCGAAGGCGAGTTCGGGAAGTCAATTTGTACTGCGGTAAGTATGGCATTTGATACGGATTGTAATGGTGCAACTGTTGGTTCAATTCTTGGTATGCGTGGTGGAATTGATTGTATCGAAGATTGCTGGAAAAAGCCTATAAACAACAAAATCCACACATCAATTTTCGGGGTAGGAACAGTTGATATTGATAAAGCAGTTGATAAAACGATAAAGCATATGGAATTATAAAAAAAATCCAAGTCAAAAGACTTGGATTTTTTTATTATACCTTAATCGTCTGAATTATAGTCTGTCCCTCTTTTGCATAGGGGCTGTAAGCAACTATTCTTACTTTATATTCACCACTTAAAACCTGGCCGATATTTACGCAAACATCATCATCCGTAGCTCTTACGTATTCGGAAATAACTGTCTGTTCATAAACTATATTCAAGCCATTATATACAGTAATTTTATAGTTTTCAGCGGGGTAATAGCCTTTTGCTTCAGGGAAAGTGATAATAGTATCACAGTTTTCATCCATGTATGAAGTTACTTTGATATCATCGGGGAAAACAGGAGCAGTGTCAAGAGATTCTTGCTTTTCCCAGGTATATGTTCTTTTTGAAACGTCGCTTAAATCAGTAAAATAATAGTCGATATCGCTGAAGAACATTCTGTTTTCAATATCATAGAGCTTCATACTTACGTTGCCCTGTGCGTCACATTCAACAAGCCAAGCACCACCGGACTGACCGGGAGCATCTTCATCCCCTTCAATATAATTGAGGTTGCCCATAAATGCGGATAAAGACCCACAACCAACTGCGGTAAATTCGCCCTGCCATACGCTTCTGGGATCACTTGCAGCATAGTGAGAGTGCCCTGAGAAGTCAACAACCTGAGGATATTTACTCAACACATTTCTAATATCTAAATCTGCCCAGCTTACGCTACCATAAACAGTAAGGAATGCGTGGGGATGCTGATAAACAAAAATAGGTTTATCGGGGTCTTCTGCAGTTGCTTTAGCAAGTCTGTCATCAAGCCAATTAACTTTTCCGCTGAAGGTTTTACCATTGGGGTCATAAGACACACCGATAAAGTGATAGCCGTTAATAACAACGTCTGTATCAACATATTCATTTACATATTTCTGATAAACGTCATATCCAACACTTGCATCTACATCACGGTAGTCAATAAATTCGTGGTTACCAAGTATTGCAAGCAACTGCGTTTCATCTCTTTTGTTCTCTTCAATGATTTTGTTGAAAACCTGATATTCTTTTTCTGCTCCGCCTTCGGTGAAGTCCCCGGCTACAATTATTGCGTCAACTGTCGGATATTCGCAGTTTTCGGCGTAGGCATACATATCATTGAATAAATTTGCGAATCTTATTGCTGCTTCTTGATTTTCATCACCGTCAAGGTGAATATCAGAACAAGCGATAAAACGCAGGACAGGGGTAAAATCATCGGGAGTACGTACAACCTCTTCCGGAGTTAAACCACCAATGGTACCGCTGAAAGCAAAGGTAAAACTAAGCAAAGCGGAAAGAAACTTAAAAATCAATTGTGAAATAATATTCATTATATTGTCCCTTTCTTTTTCATTATAACTCTATTATAACATAAATATATAAAAAATCAAATAAATTTATATATTGTTAGATTTTATGATTATTTAGATTTTACTGACTGTTGAAAAAGCGTTTTTGATATGGTAATATGGGTTTGTTGCTGCGTATAATAGCTGAAAGGTTTTTGATTAAACATAAAAGGAAAAATATAATGAAAAATAGCAAAATAATTATTATAATAGTAACAGGTATTGCTATACTTGTTGCAGGAATTGTATGTAAACAGGAATTTTTCCTTATGATTCCACTTTTTATCTCTCTTTTTGTTATGGCTTTTCAATCTGAAGCAAATAAACTTGGTCCATTGATAGGTTCTATAAATTCCCTTATTTATACAGCGGCATATATTTATATGGGCGTTTACGCTTCCGCAGCATCGGCGATTCTTTTCAGTTTCCCTGTTCAATTAATGACTTTTTTCCGTTGGAAGAAAAATGCCTATAAAAAGACAGTTGTGTTCAGAAAAATGACTATGAAAATGAGATTGGTTTGGAGCATTATATTCCTTGTTGTTTGGGGGATAATGTCTATGGTGTTTATGCACCTTGACTATGAATATGCAATTCTTGACAGTGGCTCGTTTTTATTCGGTTTTGTAATACCTGTTTTAACAATGCTTGCCTATATTGAATATACATATCTCTGGATTATTCAATGCATAGTCGGTGTATTTCTTAATATTCAGATGGTTGTAAACGATTATAAGGAAACAACATATCTGATATATGGAGTTTATGCCCTTTATTGTGTTATTTGTGCATTTATAAATGTTCAAAAATTTTATAAGGAGCAGCAGAAAATGTTAGTTAGTTGAGGTGGTTATATGGGCTTTTGGCTTTTTATGTTAGCAATGATTTTGCTGATACCTGTTATTATGATTCTTTTCGGTAAATATTTTATCAAAAAAACTCCTAAAAATATAAACTATCTTTTTGGTTACAGAACAAATCTTTCAATGAAAAATGAAGAAACCTGGAAATTTGCACATAAGCACATAGGAAATATATGGTTTAAATGGGGATTGGTTTTGTTATCTGTTTCAGTTTTAGCGTTGCTTTTTGTAATCGGTAAGGATGAAGACACAGTAGGCATACTCGGTTCAGTGATTACCATAGTACAGCTCGTACCAATAGTAGCATCAATCATTTTAACAGAAAAAGCTTTGAAAAAGAATTTCGATGAAGAGGGGAACAGAAAAAATGGAGAATCTGAATAATAAAGATATATTAGAAATAATTTTTATACGCCATGCTGAAACTAACTATACCGACATCGGTGACCGTGATAATTGCGATGGTGAGCTTACAGAGTTTGGTGAAAAGCAGTGTGCTATATTGGGCGAGAAGCTGAAAGATGTAGAGATAGACGGCTTTATTTCAAGCTCACTTCTTCGTGCATTCAAAACGGCAACGGGTGTTTGCAAGGCAAGAGAAGATAACCCCGTTCTTCATATTTGCCCCGAGCTTATTGAATGTGGTTGCACTCCCGGTTATTTTGGTTGTAGTGAAAAGTATCTGCAGAAATATTATAAAAATACAAAAATGTGTAAAAGTCTTTTCGGCACAGAGAAATATGAATTCGGTTGTGAAGCAGTTGAAGATAACAATCTTAGGGCACAAAAGGTGATTGATTACATAAAAGAAAATTATACATACGGCAACAGAGTTGCGGTTTTTAGTCACCACGGAATGCTTGAATACCTTATTCCCACGGCATTAGGCTTGGAAACACGAAAGTTTTTCTTCTCTCTTGATAATATTTCAATGACGGTTGTGCAATATACACGGGACGGATGTTGCATTTTAAAAGATGTGAATAAATAAAAAAATTGGCTACCTGTTCAAAAAAGAGCAGGTAGCCATAATTTTTTATTTATGATTTTTTATGTAATATTTGTAGAATTTTACACAATCTGCAACTTCTTTTACGCCGATACTTTCGTTAGCTGCGTGCATTGCTGCAAGCTGTTCGTTACTCATTTTAATAGGGCAAAAGCGTAAACAGTTATCTGCAACACTTTCGTAATGACGGCAGTCTGTACCGCCAGTCATTAAGTAGGGAATAACCCCTGCATCCGGGTAGCATTCATTAAGACATTTTTTCAGATAGCCGAATTCTTCACCCTTGTAGTCAACGGTATTAGAAGCATTTCTTGCGTGGATTATTTCAAATTCAAGCTCATATTTGTCAGCATATTTTTTAAGAACCGCAAGTGATTCTTCAACGTTCTGATGGGGAGATGTACGAAGGTTGCAAACAATATAAGCTTCCGTGGGGATTACGTTAGGTGTGTGTGAACCCTCTGCCATTGTGCAACAGAATGTGGTTTTAACAAACGCGTTACACATGGGGGAAACCATAGGAAGAACCTTTGTAAGTAAGCCTTTAAAGAGCCACATATTACCTAAAACCATACGCAGCGGGAAGCCAAGGTAGGGTGCGGCTTCGTCAAGCATTGCATAAACTGCACCGGAAATTTCTGCTTTAAAGGGTTTATCTTTTTCGATATCTGCCACAAATTTTGAAAGTCTTGCAAGGGGAGTATTGCTTTTGGGGGTAGAGGAGTGACCGCCCTTGCCTTTAGCAATAACCTTAAGGTCGATATAGCCTTTTTCAAGAAGACCTATTGCTGCACACCAGCCATTCATGGTGGGAAGCTGGTCTTTAAGAATTGCACCACCCTCGTCCATTGCAACGTCAAGGTGAACGCCTTTTTCTTTTAAGTAATTTACAAGCTTAGGAGCACCGTCACCGGAAATTTCTTCATCAACTGCAGTTGCAAGGTAAATATCACAAGGTGGTTCAAAGCCTTCTGCCAGCAACTCTTCAATAGCCTGAAACTCTGAAAATACAGTTGATTTACAGTCCATTGAGCCTCTGCCGTGAATGTTGCCGTCTGCAATTTCTCCCGAGAAGGGATCACGTTCCCAGTTAGGCTCGTCAGCGGTAACAACGTCCTGGTGTCCCATAAGAAGAATACCATTTCTTTTCGGGTCTTTGCCGGGCCAACGGAAAATAAGGTTTCCTTCAATTTCTGTACATTCAAGTTTTGAGAATATAAGGGGGAAATTCTGTTTCATAACATCATGAAGTTTATAAAACTGAGTTAAATCTGTGTTCCCTCTTAAAGAAATTGTGGGCACCTTAACCATTTCCGAAAGCTTTTTAGCGTAATCATTTGCTTCTTCTTCAGTAGGGTTAATTGCAGGTGCGTTTGTGTTGGGTTTTGCTTTTATTTTTACCGCTTTTATGGCAGCAATTACAATCAAAAGCACAAAAATTGCCACAATAGCAAGTATTGCATAACCGATGTATTCCATTTCATCAAATCCTTTCACACACATTGGAATAATTATACTACTTATTTTTAAATAAGTAAATAGAAATAAACTTAAAGAAATAAAGTTGCTTTTATTGACAAAATACAGCATTTTATTGTAGGATTATGGTAGAAATTTGAAAGGAACAGAGCTATGAAAAAATTATTATCAATTTTATTGGCATTTGTAATGATTTTTACGATTACTGTACCCGCATTGGCAGCAGAGGCTTCTGCAAATGCATCCGAAAATTATAATGGCAACCCTGTTATTATTGTAAGAGGAATTGATTTTGCAGGTCTTACTTATGACAATGGCGAAAAAGCTCTTAGTGTAAGTGCAGATGTAATAATGTCTGCTTTGATGGATGGCTTTTTAGGTATGCTTAAGCTTAAAGAGGTGGACTCTGTTTTAGACGGAGTGTTCCTGACAGCTAAGGAGATTTTTGATCCCATTTCTTGCGATAAAGATGGTAATTCAAAGTATATCAATGTTTCTATGAAACAGTACACTGAATCGATGGCAAATTATCCTGAATTTGTTGCAACTCTTCCCAATGGTGGTGAAGAGGGTATTGTGAAAACCGCAATTGAAAAATACGGTGCTGAAAATACATATTTTTTTACCTATGACTGGAGAAAAACTCCCGAGCAAATAGCTGATGAACTTCACGGTTACGTTCAAACTGCAAGGAGGAACAGTGGTAAAGATAAAGTAAACATCATTTGTGCATCAATGGGCGGTATGGTTACAACAGCATATTTCTATTATTATGGTACTTACGACATTGAATCAGCCGTGTACCTTTCAGGTGCACAGAATGGCACATATGTTTGTGGCGATGCTCTTAACGGCAGAATTGTTCTGGATGGCGATGTTCTTGTGAGGTTCATAAATAATGCCACAAACAACAATTTCTTCCTTAAAATTTTCATTGGTATTTTCGATATGCTAGGCGTAGTTGATTTTATTGCTGATGTGGCAAACGATATGGTTTCCGGGAGCTTTGACAGGGGCAATGATTTGATGCTCCGTGACAGCCTTGGTGCTTTTTGTGGTTTCTGGGCACTTTGCCCCGACGGGGATTTTGAAAGTGGTGTGGAAAATATTTTTGGTGGCCACGAGGAAGAGTACCCCGTGCTTCTTGAAAAAATTGATGGTGTTAAAGAATTTGTTTTCAGCACAGAAGATACCCTCTCAAAGGCAATGGCTGATGGCGTTAAAGTTTCTTTCGTATCAAACTACAACTCAGGTCTTGTTCCTGTTTATGAAAAAGCAAACTACAATGGCGATAACGTGCTTGAGGCAGAGCTTACTTCAAACTTTGCAACAATTGCACCCTTGGGCGAAACTCTTTCAAAGAGTTACATTGAAAATGCAGACAGTAAATACATTTCTTCCGATAATGTAATTGATGCTTCAACTGCAGTATTTAAAGATAATACATGGTTTGTTAAGGATGCACCACATGTAGCGGCAGACTATAGAACAGGCTTCAGCGAGTTTACTTTCACTCTTTTGGAAAGTGAAACACAGCCCACAGTTGATATGTTTGAGGAATATCCTCAGTTTATGATTGCAGACGAATTTCTTTTTGTTTCACCACTTAAGTAATATAAAGGACGCGTATCTATGGAAATCTTATCTTACATATTAAGCCTTTTGGGCTTGGCTTCAATGATTACTGCTTCTTTGATAAAAGGCGAAAAAATGAAGAAAATTCTTTTCTTTGTTTTTTGTGCTAATGCCCTTATTGCAACAAGCTATCTTGTTGACGGAAGCGGTATGAATGGCGCAGCATCCTGCTACATAGGAGCAATTCAGTCAATAATTAACTATTTCTTTGATTCAAAGAATAAGCCCTTGCCAAAGTGGTTGGTTGTAATATATGCTCTTGCATTTATTGTGTGTAACCTTGTGGTTGGAGGATTTAATCCCCTCGGTATTCTTGCAATAGTTGCTTCACTTACCTTTGTTATGTGCATTGGTCAGTCAAGTGGTGCAAAATACAGATTCTGGACACTTTTCAATATTACGTTATGGGGTGTATATGACATTCTTTCAGAATCATACAGTGCCCTTATTACTCATGTAGTTCTTCTTATATTTACTGTTATTGGTATGATTGTTCACGATAAAAAGAAAAAAGTTAAAGAATAATAATTTCACTCCTGCAAATGAGTTCGCAGGAGTGATTTTTATATGTTTCCTAAATGCTCGGTGTTGTTTATATAATCAAAAACTACATCACCATATGGGTTCGTACCTTTTTTGTAAAATAATACACGAGTTATACCTGTGTTTGCAAAGTTAATATCATAAAATGGAGTTTCGGTAGTAAAGCCCATTATAGAAAAAACAATAAAAGTTAAGAATGCTGCATGGCATACCAGCGCGAGTTTTTCTCCATTGTTAAAGTTTTCTCTGAGGTGCTCCAGAATAAAACTAGCTCTTTTAAAAAGACCAGCATCGTCTTTATTATCGGAGGGAATAAGAAGTGGTGTCTGAGGGTCAAGCTCGGGAGATAAAATTGCCTTAGGATTTATTATATGAATGGTTTCCAGAGTAGTTTTATATTCTGCACTTAAACCAGCTTCTGCTAAATGAGGGAAAATGTATAACGGCTTTTCTGTGGATTGCTCTTTGAGAATTTCTGTTGCTGTTCTTACAGCTCTTAAAAGACCACTGGAAAATACCCTGTCAAAATCAATTTGTGATAGATGTTTACCTACAAGTTGGGCTTGCTTTACACCTTTATCAGTTAAAATGGGGTCGTGATGCTCTTGGGGAGTTAAATTTTCTTTATCATAGCCAACATTACCTTGACTTTGCCCATGTCGGATTAAGTACAATTCAAGTTCAACAATCGGTTTTTGTTTTTCCATAGTAAACCTCCGAAATAATGCTAACAAAAGTATAGTTTTTTTAATGATATATGTCAATTTGTTTTTGGTTTTGATTGAAAAGAAAATAATTGA
The DNA here is from genome assembly GCA_045602345.1 of Acutalibacteraceae bacterium. Lineage (GTDB taxonomy): Bacteria > Bacillota > Clostridia > Oscillospirales > Acutalibacteraceae > DTU089. Next base: position 10,209 of record JAZSBI010000182.1, read on the forward strand.
GTGGTATAATGAAAAAAATGTGTTTTCAGGTGATTTGAATGGAAAATAACAAAGCTATTATTGCTCTTTCCGGAAAGGGTGGAGTAGGAAAAACCTCAATTTCTGCAGCAATAGTAAAATTGCTTGTAGAGGCTTACCCCGATAAAAAAATATTGGCTATTGATGCGGATCCCGCGGTAGGACTTTCAACCGCTTTAGGCATAGAAGTTAAAACTACTATTGATGATATAAGAAAAGAAATTGTAGAAACTGTTGAGGATGGCGAGGTTAAAGCCGCTATTGAACTTTTAGGTGAGGCAAGGTATAAGATTTTCGATGCACTTGTTGAAACAGACGGGTTTGCATTTATAGCTGTGGGCAGACCCGAAAGTGCAGGCTGCTACTGTAAGATAAATACCTATCTTAAAGAGGTTATCAGTATACTTTCACAAGAGTTTGATTATGTTGTAATTGACGGTGAAGCAGGTATTGAGCAGATTAATAGAAGAGTTATGGAAAAGGTTTCACACCTTCTATTAATAAGCGATGCTTCAAAAAAAGGTACACAGGTTATTTCTACAATTAAAAGCGTTGCAGATGAGCTTGTTATGTATAAAAAAATCGGTGCAATTATCAACAGGCTTCCTGATGAAAGCGTTATTGAGCATATAAATACTAACGGAATTCCCGTTCTTTCATATATTGAAAATGATAAAAATCTTGCAATATATGACATTGAGGGTAAAAACATTATTACTCTTCCTGAGGACTCAAATGTGGTTAAGGGTGCAAGAAAAGCCCTTGTTGAATTAGGGATTATAGAATAAGGAGTAAGCTATGAAAGACTTAAAGCATCTTTATTATTTTGAAAATCTTTTACAAGAGGCAAACAACGACCTTGTTAAGAAAGCAAAGGACGACGGAGGAATAGCATTAGGCTATACCTGCTACCATATTCCCGAAGTACTTCTTAACTGTGGTAATTGTTTTTCTGTAAGGCTTCGTGCTCCCAGAACCGGCTCAATGGATATTGCCACTTATTATATGAGCAATTTCCTTTGTGGTTATTCAAAGGCAATTCTTGAACGAGCTATTGAGGGTGGCTACAATTTCCTTAATGCTTTACTTTCCTCTGAAACCTGCTCTGAAATGAACAGAGCAGCGGAGCATTTTGAACTTTTGGATTTAGTTCCTAACGATAAATTTTTCCTTACTTTTCTTGATGCACCGTTTAAAATTGAAGAGCATACAGTAAAACACTATGTAAATCAGACGAGGGTTAAAATTCTTGATAAATTAGCCGAAGTTTATGGTGTTGATACATCTGATGAATCTCTTTTAAAGGCAGTTGAAGAGCATAATGAGGTTTGCCGAATTATGACAGAAATCGGCGATTACCGAAAAGAAGAAAATCCGAGAATAACAGGCTATGAATACCATATTTTAAACCTTATTACATATTGTTGTCCCAAAGCCTTGATTCTTCCCGCACTTCGTGAAACAGCAGAGGAGCTTAAAACAAGGGAGCCCGACCAAAAGAAAAATTACAGAGCCAAAATTGTTGTAGTAGGTTCTGAAATGGATGACCCGGATTTTACAGCTCTTATTGAAGATAGTGGTGCACTTGTAGTTGCAGACAGATTCTGTTTTGGTGCATTACCCGGCAGACAAGAAATTTCTCTTGATAAAGAAAAAGATATTCTCACACAGATTTGCACTCATTACCTTAAAACAAGCCAGTGTCCCCGTTTTATGAGCCACGAAAAGGTACAGGAAAGAAGAGATTATGTAAAACACCTTGTTGACGAATATCACGCAGACGGTGTTATGTATGAACAGCTTAAATTCTGCGAGTACTGGGGTTATGAAAGAGCCTTGGCATCTTATGTTATGAATGGCGATTATGGGGTGCCTACAGCGGCAGTTGACCGTCAGTACACAGCTTCCGCTTCAGGTCAGCTTCGTACAAGAGTTCAGGCTTTTGTTGAAAGCCTTGAAATTAAGAAAATTCAGAAAGCAAAGGAGATGAGCAATAAATGAAAAACTACGGTAAGCTTTATAAAGAGCATACCGCCATACTCAAGCACAGAGAATGGCGTGGCTTTAAAGACACAATGTATGATTATTACAGATGGCTCGTCACCTGGAAAGATATGATAAAAATGGTGCTAAAAGCACCTGTTTCCACAGTAAAGGGTATCTGGAAATATCGTTGGATGGCTTCATACCTTTCTGCTCCGTCCTTTGTTGACAGACACGTTGCAGGTCTTTGCGGACCTCAGCTTCGTATGGCTCATCTGCATTATAATATGATAGTTAAGCATACTACAAAGCTTATTAATATTTCCTTAAGAGCAGATGAAAAAATCAATCCCGGTAACAAGCTTTCAAAGAAAATTGTGCTTATGGATGAAATTGTTCCTAACGAAATTTTCACAGGCTTCCCGAATTTAATTCCAATGCCCTTGCAGACTTTACCGATTTTTCTTTCCTCAATGGTTGACCAGCAAATTACACCACCTTACCTTGAGGTAACAGAAAGCTTCGGTGTTCCTGCGGATGTTTGCCCTCTTCCCAGTGCGGAAGCAGGTGTTGCAATTGAGGATGATTACCCCAAAATGGGTTGCTGTATGATTGGTACAAATATGCCCTGCGACGGTTCAATTATGAACTCGTCATTCCTTGACAGAAGACTTAATCTGCCAACGCATTTCTTTGGTGTCCCGCTTCGTTATGACGGAGAAGATGTTCAGGAGTATGCAGTTGATGAAATTAAAGCTCTTATTAAATTTATAGAAGACCAGACCGGTGAAAAATTCGATTGGGACAACTATTTCAAGCGAATGAAGGACTACAATAAGCAGCTTGAATATGAACGTCAGAAATGGGATATAAATAAAACTCCCTATCCTCAGATGACCGGTGCTTGCTTCTGGCTTTACAGAATCTTCTATTTCAACCTTTCAGGTGGTTCAAATGAGAAATTCCTTAAGGTTGACGAAAAAGTTAATAAAATTATGATGAAAGCCTACGAGAAGAAAACTCCCGTATCAAAAGAAATGCGCCACAGAGCAGTTGTTTGGTCCTGCCCGGCAAACTATTATACAAGCTTTGCAAACTGGCTTGAAAACTGCTGGGGTATGAATGTTGTTATGGATATGGAAACAATGATTTCATACCTTGAAATTGACACAGAGGACAAAGAGCAGTCTCTTAAAGATTTGGCAAAAACATACCAGCGCTCTATTATGCGTAAGCATACAAAGGGTGGTTACCGTAATGTTGTTGACGAGCTTTGGAGAATTGTTGAAGAATACAATGCAGATACAGTTATTATGTATGACCAGATTTCTTGTAAGGGAATGGATGGACTTGCAGGTATATTTGACGACCAGGCAAGAGAAAGAAATATAAACTTTATCTGGGTTAAGCAGGACCTTATGGACCCAAGAACAATTTCAAGACGAGATATGCGTGAGCAGGTTAACAAATATATGCAGACAGTTCTTCAGGAAGAACCTCTTGATGAATCATTACTTGACTTTGAAGACGATTTAGCGTGGTAAGGAGATAAAAACAATATGAAATATTTCGGCGGATGCGATGTAGGCTCTACATACACAAAATGTGTTATTCTTGACGAAAACGGCAAAATGGTTGCAAATGTTACAAACAGAAGTAAAATAAATCCTGTTGCAAGTGCAGAAATTGCTCTTGGTGATGCAATTGCACAGGTTGAAGGACTTAATTCTGCAGAGGAATTAAGCTACCTTATCGGTACAGGCTACGGAAGAAACAAAGTTCCATTTGCTGATGAAAATATATCTGAAATCAGCTGACACGCTATGGGTGTTCACGTAACAAACCCTGAGGTTAAAGCGATTATTGATATCGGCGGTCAGGACGTTAAGGGTATTTCTATAGATACAGATGGTACTGTCAAAAACTTTGCTATGAATGACAAATGTGCTGCAGGTACGGGCAGATTCTATGAAGCAATGGCGAATGCTTTTGAAATGACTCTTCCCGAGTTTTCGAAGCTTTCACTTGAAGCGAAAAATACAATTCCGATTACTGCGCAATGCACAGTTTTTGCGGAAAGCGAAGTTATTTCCCTTGTTGGTGAGGGTAAGCCCATGGATGAAATTGCTGCAGGTATTCAGCTTGCAGTTGCAAAGCGTTGCTTTGTTATGGCTAAAAAAGCAGGTGCAACTGACAGCATTACCCTTACAGGCGGATGCGCTAAAAATGACGGTCTTAAAAAGGCTATTGAAAAGGTCTTGAAAATCAAGGTTGTTGAGCTTTCAACAGACCCTCAGCTTATGGGTGCTTTAGGTGCGGCAGAATATGCTCGACAAAAAGGATTAGCAAAGGAGATTTAAAATGGATATTGTTTTGATAATATTAGCAGTTATTGTTGCTCTTTTCGTTTTAACCTTTGCAATTTATTGGTTTAACCTTGATATGAAGCTTGTGCGCAAGGTTTACGATTTGTTAGGTAAGCATTACGACAATATGAAAAGAGATAAAAAGCTGTAATGGAAATTTTTAATTCTTTAATTAAAGAGGTTTCAGAATTTCTTGAGCCCTTTCAAAAGAACGTTTATAACTACAATAAAGATAATATTTGGAATGATGTCGGACATAATCAAGTAATTCTTCAAAAAGAAACTTTTTTTGAGCTTGATGGTTTTGGGTTTAATCTCTTGACATCTTCACCTGTTGACGATGGTGTTGTGGTTATCGGCAAAGATTTGCAGGGCTTAAAAGAAAACACAAAATTTGCCCGAATAAGCTTTATTGAGTTCGAAGAACAAGAAGAAACACAGAAAACATATAACCTTATAAGGAAAATTGAATATACAAAATATCACTTTTTCCCCGATGGTTATATGATAAGAACATCTGCAAAAGCACATAAGGAAAATGTTCGCGTTTCTAAAACTGCAATTAAAAAGGGGATAGATTTTCAAAAGGTCGGAAATCTTCTTATTAATAAATATAAGGAAAACCCTGCAGTTAAAGGGGTAAAGGTGTTTTTTGTAACTGAAAGTTCAGTCGATTTTTCATTTCTTGAAAGCCTTTCAAGAAAAAATCACGAAATTACAGAAACCCTTAACCAGGTTATGAATAATCTGAACTTTGATTGCGACACCTGTAACCTTAAAGCTATTTGCGATGAGGTTGAGGGTATGAGAGAATTGCACTTTAAAAATGCCAAGAGTATGTAATTTTATGGAAAAGAAAGATGTTATAAATTTCTTTGATAATTTAGCCACAGGCTGGGACAATGAGCAAATTCCTAAGGATGCAATTATTGAGAGAATCTTGGACAATGCCGGTGTTACAGAAGGTATAAAGGTTCTTGATATTGCTTGTGGTACAGGTACGCTGTTTCCGTATTACTTTAAAAGAAAAGTAAACTCTGTTACGGGAATTGATATTTCACCCGAAATGGTAAAAATTGCAAAGGGTAAATTTCCCGAAACAGAAATAATCTGCGGTGACGCAGAAGAATATCCGTTTAATAAAGCTTTTGATGTAATAATGGTTTATAATGCTTTTCCCCATTTTCCGAATCCCGAAATACTTATAAAAAATCTTTTTGAATATCTTAAAGAAAGTGGCAGATTTACTATTGCTCATTCAATGAGCAGAGAGGAAATACAAAGTCGTCACGAGAAAAGAGCGGCAAATGTTTCTCTTGAACTGCCCACAATAGAAAGATTAGCAGAAATGCTTGAACCATATTTTAATATTGATATAAAAATTTCTGACAATGAAATGTATCAGGTATCAGGTATCAAGAAATAATAAAGAAAAGCCCTTTCCATTAATTGACAATGGAAAGGGCTTGTGTTAATATAAAAATTGTAATTTTCAATTATGAAAGGTTGTTTTTTATGCAGAAAAAAATTGAAAACATCATCAACCTTATTAAAGAAAAAGATATAAAAATGGTTGACTTTAAAATGGTTGATATTAATGGTCAATACCGTCACGTTACAATCCCTGCAGAAAATTTTTCTGAAGATACAATGAAAAGCGGTATAGGCTTTGATGCTTCCAACTACGGCTATGCTGTTGTTGAAAAAAGCGATATGGTTTTTATTCCCGATCCCGATACTGCTGTTATTGACCCATTCTGCTCTATTCCTACATTATCAATGACAGGTAATGCTATGATTATTGATAACCCCCAGAACAGACCTTTGGCTCAGTATCCCAGAAACATAGTTCTTGCAGCAGAAAAATATATGGCAGATTGTGGCGTTGCAGATACAATGCTCGTTCTTCCCGAATTTGAATTCTATCTCTTTGACCAGGTGGGCTGGAATGTTTCTCCTGATAACATCAGCGCAAGCGTTGATGCTAAACAGTCTTATTGGAACAGCGACATTTCAGGTGATGGTGTTATTGTTCCCAAGCAGAAAAACTATCACATTGCAAAGCCCTTCGATGTTACCTACGAATGTCGTAGCGAAATGTGTATGCATATGGCAGATGCAGGTATTGAAATCAACTACCATCATCCCGAGGTTGCTGCATCAGGTCAGTTTGAAATTGAACCTCAGCTTGGCAAAATGTCAAAAATGGCAGATGCTACAATGTGGATAAAATA
>JAZSBI010000183.1:0-2231 GCA_045602345.1 Acutalibacteraceae bacterium
GAAATGATGGGTCTTATCGGTGCAGGTAACAACCCCATGGTTGGTATGACAGTTGCTTGCGCAGTTGCTATCGAAGAAGCTTGTAAATAAAGGCTTTTCAGCAGTTTAATTAAAATTGCTAATTTAATCATTGATAAAAAAGTCGGACACATCATTCTGGAGTTTTCCACTATGATGTGTCTTTTTTGTTGAATATAAGCCTTTTTTTGTGTTAATGAAAGGTAATGGTAAAAATAGCTCGATTCCCGGAATAAATGAAATTGACAATTTAATATGACAATTGTATAATGACCATTAAGAATATAGAATGATTTGCAGAGTTTGTAAGCTGTTGTAAACAACTTTATCATATTAAACGGAGGAGATTATTTTGAAAAAATTTGTTGCATTGTTTTTGGTAGTGGTAATGTGCTTTTTGTTAACAGGCTGTGGTAGCGGGGGTGCAGTGAACGGAAAATGTGCCAGATGCGAAAAATTCGATGATTTACTTGATTTACTTGAGGACGAAAATTACGATGGTGCAATCAAGGAAATTGAAAATATTGAAGCGGGTAAAAAAGATGATGCCGACAATGCCGGGGAAAATAATGGTGTTGCGGATGAAAACGAAGCAAATCCCCAGTCTGTGGAAATTACCCTTGATAACTGGGAAGAGTATTTTGAATTGTGTGTGTATACCAATTTCAACGAAAACGGCTTCGGCGAGTTTGAATATGCTAATACCTATTATTCTCTTGCAAGCAAGGAAAATCTTAACGTAGATTGCGAAAAAAGCGACGTTACAGTAGAATATACCCGAACTGAAGAGGAGAGACCGGTTACTGTTGATTTTGAAAACAAAAAACTAACATATGGCAAAGGTACTGATACTTTTGTTTCGGAACCAGATGTAGTTACAATGTATAATATAAGTTCGTATGTTAGCGAAGAATATGACAGAGGCAGATATGGTACGTATCTTGTGGGCGGTTATATCGACTCTTTAGAAGATACGTCTTATTATGTCACCGATATTGACGTTAGCAGAATTCAGGGTACACTTTACTACACAACAAGGAACTGATTAAAAACCACATAATTAAAAGCCGTCACTCCCGAAAGGGAATGACGGCTAGTTTTCTATTTTACAGTAATACTTGCATATTGGTCATATTCAAAGAAATCACTGCTTACTCCTGTTATTTTATTACCGTTTGCGTAAACATTTTCAAAGGTTGTCTGTATTGAGTTAACCTTACCGTTGGAAGCAACCTTGGTGGGGTAGGTGGTGTTGTACCTTATGTTTCTGTATGTAACATTTGAAATGTTGAAATTCTCAACAGTGTCACCATAAATAAGGCAACCAATTGCTCTGCTGTATGCACGGTGGATTTCCATATTCTCAAAGGTAACATTCGAAATGCTTCCACCCGGATTTTCTACAACAATAGCTAATGCAGGAATTCTGTCCTTGTTCCAGGTTGCATCATGGAAAACAACGCAGGAATCTTTGAAGGTTACATCACTTATATCTTTGTACACCTCACCGCAGATACCGAAGCATCTTGCTTTTCCGTTCCATGCTGTGCAGTTTGAGAAGGTAATATTTTTACTGATAGCTTCTTCTCTGCCACCTGCAGCTTTTACATCAAACAAGTCGTCACCGCTTCTGCAGAAGGAGTTTTCAATTGTGGCGTTTCTTGTGTTGCATATTGCAAAAGCATCGGAATTCTGTCTGTAACCGAAAATGTCAACATCCTTAATTGTAACATTTTCGCAGTCATAGGTGATAAATGTCCACTCGGGAGAATTTATGAATTTTACGCCACTTATTTCAACATTGTTTGCGTAGGCAAGAACAATGCCTCGTCTTTCAGCTCTGTCAAGGTGGGAAAGGTCAACGACACCGCTACCCACAATTTTTACATTATTGCATACCGTAAGGTTTAAATACGGACAACGGGTAAGTCCCATGGGCAAATGCCCGGCGTTGTATAAATCCAATTCTTTTTTGCTGTCGTTGTTATGGTTGTCGTCATCGCTTGTTATATCAATAGTGTGTTTAGCAAGAAGATACGAACCACGTTTAAGGTAAAATACTGTGTTGCTCCAACCATAAAAGTCAAAATAAGCATCAGAGTTATGCAAACCTTTTTCAACGGGAATAACATTGTACCCCTGGTCCTGATACTTTTTGATTTCTGCATCCTCGTCAACCAACTCACGAACAAAAAGGGTAAAGCCGTGTTCCT
>JAZSBI010000184.1:0-3107 GCA_045602345.1 Acutalibacteraceae bacterium
GAAGTTTTATCGTACGCCCAATTATTTGCAGTAACTTATTTGCACCCCCTTGACAAGAAAATGCACCCCCTAAAATGACTTTGCACCCCCTAGCCTCAAAAGGGGGTGCGTTTGTATTAAAATTAGGGTTAGTCTTCAGAAAAAGACAGTAACTTGATACTAAAGTTACTGTCTTTTTCGACGAAATAAATCCCTAATGTGATTTGTGAAATATGCTTCACAATGTAAAATGCACTGCAACACATGGGGTTTTATTTAATTTCACTTGATGCACAATCATTGAATTTCACAATTTACAAAGTGAGTTATTTCATATTTGCCAATGCAAATATTTCACTTTCTGCCGCTATTTCTCACAATCAAAAATGAACGGTTATAGCGGTTAATTTCTGTCATTAACGGTGCTGTGAAAGGAGAAAATGTTATGAAAGCATTTGCTAACAGCGAATTTGAAAAGCATAAGGCTGAAGCTAAAGAAAAATGGGGAAAAACAGATGCATACAGGCAACACACAGAAAAAACCAAACATTATTCGAAACAGAAGTGGAATGAACTTACTGAGGAAATGGATCACATCATGGCAGAGTTCACACTCTGCATGAAACGGGACCAAACTCCTGATTCCACCGATGCACAAAATCTTGTAAAAATGCTGCAGAACCATATCACCGAGAATTACTATCTTTGTACAAAAGAAATACTTGCAAGTCTCGCTCAGATGTATGTTACAGACTACCAATTCAAAAACAATATTGACAAGCATGCTGATGGTACAGCAGCATTTATTTATGAAGCAATTAATATTTATTGCCGCAAGTAATTTCCGATTAATCCAACAACACTGCTTTTAGCATTCAAAAAAAATAGTATTGCTGAAAACAGCAATACTATTTTTTCTTATTCAATAAACAAAACTCCGGCTTTAGGCATAGGAATTTCCACAATGCTATTTCTAACCTCACCACTGTTTATAATCTCACCTTTACAATTTCGCAAAATAAACCTTTTGTTTACTGCTTTTTTAACGATAACAGAACTTAAACCGGATGCGTTAACAATGATGATATTAGAATTTTTCATTTCAACCACGTTGTTAGTATAAATAGCAAAAACAGAAGTATTTCCAAAGGTGGAACAAGCCTGTGAATAGTCACTTTCCGGATTTTTTGCTGTAAGTTTTCCGTTCAAAAGAACATTTTTATATTCTTTCCAAAAAGAGATATAAAACTTAAGCATATCAATATGCTCATTTGGTAAATTCTTAATAAGCATTGAAACCTGGGGAACAGAAAAAATAACATTCGCCAACTGTAAAGCCGCATTTTCAACAGTATCATTTTCACTCCACATAAGCATATCTGAATGTACGGCAGTATTGCCGGATGTCATGCGAAGATTAATTATCTGACTGCGGTTACTTAAAATATCGCCAGGGCAATCACCTACACGAAGCATATTTCCGTATTTTCTTATTGAGGGACCTATATAAGACTGACGGAATTCAATTAAAATATCTTCGTTCAATGCTGTAAGACGAGCTTTCACATCTGTCATAAGAGCGTGAATTGCATCTTCAAGAGACTGATAATCTCGTCTTTCATCATATTCCAAAGATTTACCTTTTAAAACAAAGCTATCAATAAAATCCAGCTTCAAGCCGTCAAGCTTCCATTCTTTTACTGCATTTTCATAAATATCACAAAGGTAATCTCTTACCTTTTTATATCTCGGGTCAAGTGCCCAGAAATCAGTTTCATTTCCTGATTTATCAAGAAAATAATTCTTGAATTCCTCATATTTTTCAGAATAAAGACCGACAAAGGGAACGGAATACCAAAGAATTACCTTTTGACCGATTTTATGAATTTCATCAACAAGAGTTGCCATATCGCCCATTTTGTTTTCACAAACGGACCAGTCACCGCAGTAGGCATATCCTCTGTTATTATCTTCGGTCTGCCAACCGTCGTCAATTATAACAGTATCCATTCCAAGTTCTTTTGAAAGACGGCATTCCTGGAATATTTCTTCCCTTTGCAGATTTTGGTGAAAGCTGTACCAAAGAGAATCCATAGGCATTTTCGCACTTTCGGGAACAAAAGCAGATTTATAGCCACCCTCATTCTGCCACCAAAGTGCAGTATCATAAACACTGTCATAAAAAGGAACATTACGCATATCAATTCTAATTTTTGCTTTGTATTCTGTTATTGCATTTGTGGGTAATGTAAAAAAGAATGCCTGACAGATTATTTCTGCTGTTTCCTCGCAATAGCCAATTGAAATTTTTGTTGGTGTATCAACATCGGATATTGCAACACAGATTTTATTATTACCGTTAAAGGTTGTAATTTGCTGAACAGGCTGACCCGAGGCAAGTCTTGAAATTGCGCCATCATTTCCCCAATCTGCACGGATCGAATGATTACGGGTAAAAGAATTCCATAGACCACAGCAATCTGTTCCGTTTATTTTCCACATAATGGAAAATTGCTTTGGCACAGCCTTTTCCCTCTGCTCCATTTTAACATCAACAAACAATATATCATTATTAATTGATTTGTTCAAAGTTACGTTGCAATTTTCTTTTTGGGAAATAACATCAAAATTAAAGTTATACACACAATCACCACCAAAGCTTATATGGAAATTTTATCATTTTAAAATAAATAGTCAACATTTTTTTACATTTTACTTGCTTATGCAACAGAGAATATTGTATTATGAAAGAAATGTGTTTGGGTGATGTTATGAGTAAAGAAATTATAATTTCCACAAAAAACGCTTCAACTACTAACGGCGGTGCTTTTCAGGGTTGGGGAACCAGCCTTTGCTGGTGGGCAAACAGACTTGGTTACTCCCCTGCTTTAACAGAAAAATCCGCTGAGCTTTTTTATAGTGAAAAAGGCCTTAATCTTAACATTATGCGCTATAATATCGGTGGCGGTGACGACCCTGCACACAAGCACATTACCCGAACCGACTCAATGGTACCCGGTTGGCTGTATTTTGACAAAGAAAACAACTCGTACTATTACGATTACGAAGCTGACAAAAACCAACTAAATGTTATGGCAAGGTGTGTTGAAGCATCGGGAGAAGATGCT
>JAZSBI010000185.1:0-15162 GCA_045602345.1 Acutalibacteraceae bacterium
GGGAAGAATGTTCTTCCTTACTCATGGCCACAAAATGAATCCTCAGAATCTTCCGAAAATCAAAAAGGGTGATATTCTTTTTAATGGTCATACTCACGTAAGCAAGATTGAAGAACTTGAGGGTGGCTATATTTATGCAAATCCAGGCTCAGTTTCTATTCCTAAAGAGAATACTCCAAGAGGGTATATGATTGTTGATGATTTTGCTATTACTCACAAAACTTTGAGTGGTGAGAAGGTTCAGGAGTATGCTCTTTAATGCGGAATTCGGAATGCGGAGTGCGGAATTGGCTTCGCGTAAGGTAGAGATAGGCGAATAAGGTTGGAGTTTTTTTGAACCTTCCTTCGAAGGAAGGGGGACCACCTTGAAATATATTTTTTATTGCGTTTTGTTTTAAGCGAGTGGTTTGTTTTTTATTGAATGTGGACGGTCGGGTGGTGGAAGGTTCTTGACGCGTGAGCGTCTTTTCACCGCAGGGTGAAACTGTAATAAGGTTGTTGTTCTCGGTTGATTAATTCAACGGTACAGGCAAGCCTGTACCCTACGGGTAAGTTACAATTGAATCTTGCGATTCAACTACGCTCAAGGGCTCGCGTAGAGAACTCTCCACCGCCCGACCGGCTCTTTAAAGACATTTTACTTTTAGGCACGCTTGGAAATTAATTATTGATAACTACAAATTAAAAGGCGGTCCCCCTCTCTTCGAAGAGAGGTAAGGCGTAGCCGAAACTTTTTCGTTGAGGTGAGAGTGTGGCGGAATTTATTTTTGATTTTATAATCGAAACAGTTTTTGAGGGTGCAATTGGCGGATTTTGGGATGATAGTTCACCAAAGAAAAAAGTGCAAGCAATTTTTACCGGAGTTTGTGCAATAATAGTTCTTTCATTGTGCATTGCAGGGCTGTTTTTAACAATAAGAGCGAAAGCTATTTTTCCAAGTATTTGTTTTGTACTTGTGATTATTTTGTTGATTTTTGTTTTTGGAATGGTTATTCATCATTTAATAAAAGCGAGTAAAAATAAATAATAGGATATAAGCTGTTAATCCCCAACAACAATTCTAAAATTGTTGTTGGGGATTAATTTGATTTTATAACTCTATCTTCTCACATTCGTAACCGAGGAGCTCGTTACTTCTCTTATCGGGTTGATGTCCGCCTACATAAAGAGTGATTTTGCCGTCGGGGGTTACTCTCTGACCATCCTCCAGAACAGCTTTAAGCCAATAGGTATCTATGTCAATTACTACATTTGCTGCTTCACCTGCTTCAAGCTTTGTTGATTTAATACCGCAAAGCTGAAAGTGTGGAGTGTAGGTTCTTGAGTCGGAATACTGAGCATAAATCTGTGTTTTTTCAATACCTGCTCTGTCGCCGGTATTCTTAACATTAACGCTGACCTTGATTTTATCATCGGTCTTTTCAAGAAGTTTAGCATCAGAATATTCAAACTTAGTATATGAAAGACCGTAACCGAAGGGGTAAAGTGCATCACCTTCAATGAAACGATAGGTTTTACCCTGCATATTGTAATCTGTGAAATCGGGGAGGGGATGCTCACCGTCATAGATAGTTACGGGAAGCTTACCGCAGGGGTTGTTTTCGCCTGCAATTGTTTTGGCAATTGCAAGACCGCCCTGTGAACCGGGATACCAGGCGTGGATGATTGCTTTAGCGTGGTTCCTCACCTTTTCACCAAGGTCAACGGAGCTGCCGCACAAAATAACAACAATAACATTTTCACAAGCATCGCAAACCATTTCTGCAAGCTTCTGCTGTGTTTTGGGGAGATAGATGTTTTTCTTATCACCACAAGCAGTGTAGTCATTATCGTAGCCGGTGTCTTCGCCCTCAATTGAGCAATCAAGACCGAGAGCGAGAACTACAATATCTGCTTCTGCGGCTGCTGCAGCACCATCGCTGAGCATATTGCCGAAACCACTCCACTCATTGATTTTTTCGTGACAGTAATTACAGCCTCTTTCAACAGAAATATCTGCGTTTGTAAACACTCTTCTTATACCATCTGCAACTGTGATGTATTCGGAAGCATAAGCGTTGTAGTTACCTTCAAGAGCAGTAACGGAAAGAGCATTAGGACCGATAATTGCAATTTTATTGTTTGTGGTTTTATCGAGGGGTAAATAATTATTGTTTTTAAGAAGAGTTATGCAGTTTTCGGCGGCTCTTAAGTTAAGCTCTCTGTGTTCTTTACAGTCAAGCTTTGAGTAAGGAATATCGGAATAGGGTCTTACTTCCTCAAATTCGCCTAAAAGGAAGCGGATCATATAAAGTCTTTCTGCTGCTTCTGTGATTTGTTCTTCTGTAATAAGGTCTTCCTCATAAGCATCAACAAGAGCATCATAGGTCTGACCGCAGTTAAGGTCACAAGAGTTTTTGAGAGCGACTGCCGCTGCTTCTGCTCTTGATTCTACGAATTTGTGGAATTCGTAAATATCTTGTAAAGCTCCACAGTCAGAAACAAAGTAACCATCGAAGCCCCAGTTTTTACGGAGAACCTCCCCCATAAGATAATCGTGAGCACAACAAGGTTTACCGTTGGTGCGGTTATATGCACCCATAACACCTGCAACACCTGCTTTTACGGTTTTTTCAAATGCAGGAAGATAGGTTTCGTAGAGGTCGTGAAGAGTTGCTACAGCATCGAAGCCGTGACGGTCTTTTTCTGGGCCGGAGTGAACTGCAAAGTGCTTTGAACATGCTGCACCCTTTAAAAAATCGCCTTCGCCCTGAATGCCTTTTATGAATGCTGTGCCGAGGGTTGCGGTAAGGTAGGGATCTTCACCAAAGGTTTCCTGACCGCGTCCCCAACGAGGGTCACGGAAAATGTTGATATTGGGTGCCCAATAGGTGATACCCTTAAAAATATCGTGGTCTCCGTATTCAACGTGCTTGTTGTATTTGATTCTGCCTTCTGTTGAAATAACATCGGCGATTTCGTTGATAAGCTTGCTATCAAAGGTTGCAGCCATTGCAATTGTGTGTGGAAAAACTGTTGCGGTTCCCGCTCTTGCAACGCCATGTGCACCTTCGTTCCACCAGTTATATGCTTTTATTCCGAGTCTTTCAATGGCAGGTGAAGTGTAAAGAAGTTGCGTCATTTTTTCTTCAACTGTCATTTTTGACACCAGTTCTTTTGCTTTTTGCTTTGCTTCATTTTTTGTCATTGGTATTTCTCCTTTTCGGGAAATTATATAATAGGTTTAATATAAACTAAATAAATAGCATAGTCAATGAATGAAAGCGACAAAAAATAAATGAAAAACTATAACAAAATAACAAAACCAGGGAGATTGTCGAGAAATCTGCAGAATGGCGTGTTTTTGCTCCGAAGGTGTATAAAGATACTCCGAGTGGGCAAAAGCGCGCCAAATATATGCAAATACGATTGGGCTTGATTTGTCATCTTTTTTTGCATATATGTTCATGCTGGTTTATCGGCAATCTGTAAAAAAACAACATGCCGCCTATTATTAGGCGGCATGTTGTTTTAGGTATTTATGAAACAATTTTTATATATCAACCCGTGAGTCTGTTTCAGCGATGAAAATGGGTGAAACAGCTGTCACAGTGGTATATCGGGGAAGAAGAGCAGGGTTTACTGCATATTCTTATAAAGACCGTTGAGTTCAATGATCTTTGTAAGTTTTCTCCAAGAGAAGCCCTTTTCTTCTTCGATCTGTGTGAGAAGCTTTTTCTCAATTTCACGATAGTTAATCATGTCGTGGACTCCTTTCGTTTGATTACAATGCTATTATACTCAAAAATCCAAAAAAGTCAAGAGATATTGCACAAAAGTAAACCTTTATATTTGTACAATATGCACAACAAAATCCGTTTAAGTTTTATTTTTGAGTTACACAAAACCATTTTGAAAGTTCGGAAATTTTTGTGAGTTTTGCACAAGTGGTTTTACAATATTTAACATATTATGCTGAAAAAGTTGAATTATTATTTTTGACCATAAAAAAAGTTTGTGAAGGTTTTTCACAAACTTTTTATGGATCTACAATAATTCTCGGTTGTAAAGTCCGTTAGTTTTTTTGCCGTTAATGTTTTTACCGTTTAAATATGCTTTATAAATTTCTTCACATTTCTCTTTTGTTTCAATAGTGAAATAGAATGTTGCAAAGTCGAGATTTGAAAGATTTTTGTCACCTATATAAAGCGGTATACTATTGTGTAAAACTGAATATTTTTTGTTTTGGCATAAAAGGGGAAAGTCAATTCCTTTTCTGTCTGTGAGTACTGATTTTCCGTTGCATTTACTGCAACCGATTTCACATTTTTGGGGACAAGCACGCATTAACATAATGGGTAAATGGCCATAGATATATATGCCTTTTTCTGTATTTGCACAAATACTTTTAATAGCTTTTTCGCTAAGTTCAAATGAAAGGGTTATATCGGTTAAACCCATATTTTTATAGCTTTGAGCAGAAAGGGAGTTTGTTATATTAAGGCCATGTGAGCCGTGAATTCTGAAACCTGCTTTTTTTAGAATAGCAATTCCACCAATGTTTCCGGTTACACCTCTTACAATACCGACCTTTTTAATTGATGAAAGTTTTTTTAGTGTGTCATTTTCATCCTCGGGGTATATAAGTTGTGGTAATTCAACAGCTATTTTTACAGGTAAACATTCAATTTCTTCGAGGTTGTTGAAAGCTTCCTCAAGAGGAATGACTACTAAATCTGCATTTTTGAAAGTGTCGCTGTATTGCGAAAAACTTTCAAGACGGATTCGTGTTCTTGGTTTTGAAAAATCGGCTTTATTATATGGAAAATCGGGTTTTACATCGTTGATTCTATATTCCTTTTTTGAGATTTCTTCTTCAAGAAAATTTGCAGCCTCTCGCCTTAGTGCATTGATAGCAGAGGCGGGAAGGGTTAGTGAATCCTCGTTTCCGAATTCCAGAGAGTCCAGGTAAAAGGATGTTTCTCCTAGCTTGGAGAGATTTCTGAAAGCGATTTCTTCAGAGAGGGGAGCAGTACGTGGCTCTTGAGGAATTTCACCTATAACTTGAACCGTTTTACCTTTTGAAGATAAGTAAAGTTGTGTAGGTTGACCTTTTTTAAGTATAAGCTTCGCACTTGCTTTATTTGGACGGATTTCATCCTTGTATGAGTTTTCGAGTTCTTTTAAAACACTACTTGCAGAGGTAACGTCTTCTTTAACACGATAACCAAACATATCAACGTTTCTTTTGCCTTTTAAATAACCATCAGTAAAACCGCTACGAGAGAAAACTGAACGTAAAGTTTCTTTATTATAAAACTCGTTGTTTATAGCTTTTTTCAGACTACTTACGGCAGCGGCAACGTACTCGGGACGCTTCATTCTGCCCTCAATTTTGAAGGAATCAATGCCTATTTCCATAAGATCTTTAATGTTTTCAAGATAAGACATATCTTTAAGGGAAAGAGCGTATTCCCTGTTATGAGTGTTTGTCCAATTAAGGCGACACCCCTGAGCACAAAGACCTCTGTTACCGCTCCTTTTGCCCAGCATTGCAGAAAGATAACAGTTTCCGGAAGTACTCATACAATGAGCACCGTGAACAAAAACCTCAAGTTCCACGTTGACCGCTTCGCGAATCATTTTCATTTCCTGTAATGACAATTCACGAGCCAGAACAATTCGAGAAAAACCCATTTCCTCAAGAAGTTTTGCCCCCGATACATTGTGGACAGCCATTTGAGTTGAAGCATGGATGGGCATTTCAGGACAGATTTCTTTTACGGCTTTTACTGTGGCGAAATCTTGAACAATTACCGCATCTGCACCGCTTTGGGCAATGGCTGTAACAGTTTTATAAAGCTCTTCAATTTCCTTGTCAAAAATTAAAGTGTTGAGTGTAACAAAAACCTTTACATCACGGAGCCGACAGTATTTAACGGCTTCTTTAAGGTTGTCAGTTGTAAAATTGTCAGCATTACGCCGGGCGTTGAAGTTATCAACACCCAGATAAACGGCATTTGCTCCGCAGCGTACAGCGGCTTTTAACTGCTCTTGTGCTCCTACGGGAGCGAGAATTTCGTGAATCATATATCAGTTATAATTTCTTTCTTTTCTGTTCTCACTCTCAAAATATCACCTTTTTTTACATCTGCGGTGCAGTCGAGTGTGAGGAATTCCTGAGGATGGCAGGCACTTTCACATTCCTCACCATATTCGTTGACGATTTTTGTTGCAGTGAATTTCATGCCGAAAGTTTCAGGAGAGAGAACTTCGATTGTATCGCCAAGTTTAAAGAAGTTTCGTTGTTGGATTTTTAATTTTCCATCCTTGCAATCTTCAAGAGCGACACCGGCAAATGTGCAATCCCAATGGTAAAGTCCGTCGTTTTTGTGGCCTTGAACGAGGTTTCCAAAGTAGAAACCGCTGTTGTATGGGCGGTGACTTATGGCGTTAAGTTCATCTTCTAAAAGTTCAAGGGGAGCAGAATTATCAATGGCTCTTCTGTAAGCATTAACCACGTGAGAAACATAGTATTCCGTTTTCATCCTGCCTTCAATTTTGAAAGAATCAATACCTGCTTCTGCTAACTTGTCCAAAAACCCGATTGCTTTCATATCGTGAGAGGAAAGAAGAGCGGAATGGTCAGGGTATTCTTCCAGCTTCATATATTCATTAGGACGATTCCTTTCAACAAGATAATATTCCCAACGACAGGGTTGAGTGCATTCTCCTCTGTTACCGCTTCTGCCATTCATGTATGAGGATATAAGACATCTTCCTGAATATGCCATACACATTGCTCCGTGAACGAACGCTTCAAGCTCCAGCTCTTCCGGGATTTTTGCATGCATTTCAGCAATTTCCTCAATAGTCATTTCACGAGCAATAACAATTCTGGATGCACCCATTTCGTGGTATGCTAATGCTGAGGCATAGTTACAACAGTTTGCCTGTGTGCTTATATGAACTTCAAGGTCGGGTGCGGCTTGTTTTATGGTTCTTACGGCACCTAAATCAGACACAATAACCGCGTCAACACCTAAACCATAAAGTGTTCGGGCGTAATCCTTAAGTGGTTCGATTTCATTATTTCTTGTAAAACTATTTACAGTAACATAAAGTTTCTTGTTTTTAGAATGTAAAAGCTTTACTGCTGAGTCAATATTTTCTTCGGTAAAAGCGGATTTTTCAGCTCTTAATTGAAGAAGAGGCCCACCGATATATACTGCATCTGCACCGAAACGGTCAGCGGCAATAAGGCAATTCATATCTCCGGCCGGAGCAAGGAGTTCGGGCTTTTTGTTGGGTTTTATCATATTTAAGGTACCTCGTTATTTAAGTTCGGAATGCGGAATGAGGAATGCGGAATGTTGGGGAAGCTTTGCCTCCGGACATTATAAGTTTCTGAATACTTTTACCTGTTCTTTTGGCGCTTTTTAGCGCCCCGAAACTTACCACTTATCACTTCCGATTTGCAACTAAACATTTTACACCATTTTCTAATAAAAAACAAGGTATAAAACATTATATATGTACTTGATTTTTGACGGTTTACTGTGTTATACTATTTTTCTAATATAGGCTAGTATGTTCTATTTACACAAGGAGATGTTAGAATGAAGTACGACGTTGTTGTCATCGGTGCAGGTGTTGTAGGTTCTTTAATTACAAGAGAGCTTTCAAAATACAACATCAGAGTAGCCCTTCTTGAAAGATGCAATGACTGTGCAATGGGTGCTACAAAGGCAAACTCTGCAATTGTTCACGCAGGCTTTGATGCTGTGCCCGGTACACTTAAAGCAAAGCTTAATGTTCGCGGTGTTGAGCTTATGAAAAAAGTTTGCAAGGAACTTAATGTTCCTCTCAAAAACAACGAAGCTCTTGTTGTAGCTTTTTCTGAAGAGGAAATACCGCATCTTGAAATGCTTAAAGACAGAGGCGAACAGAATGGTGTTCCCGGTCTTCGAATTGTTGACAGGGAAGAGCTTGTAAAGCTTGAACCCAATATTGGTGATACAGCTATTGGTGCATTGGTTGCTCCATCTTCTTCAATTGTTTGTCCTTATGAACTTACAATTGCCGGTGTTGAAAACGCCGTTACAAATGGTGCTGAGTTTTTTAGAAATTGTGAAGTTACTGCTATTAATTATGCAGATGACGAATTTACCCTCACAACAACTCTCGGTGAAATCACAGCAGAATATGTTATTAATGCTGCAGGTGTACATTCAGGGGAAGTGGCTTCGCTTATTGGTGACAATTCAATTGAAATTGTTGTTCGTCACGGTGACTATTATCTTCTTGATAAGTCCCAGGGTTCACTTGTATCAAGAACTATTTTCCAGTGTCCTACAAAAATGGGTAAAGGTGTTCTTGTTTCTCCCACGGTTGACGGAAACCTTATTGTTGGTCCCTCTGCAGAAGATATTGACAATGGTGATGATGTTGCTACAACATCGTTTGGACTTGACAAAATTTATGTTAATGCTATAAAGAGCGTTCCTGCAGTATCTTTGAGAAATGCAATTACCTCTTTCAGTGGTAACCGCGCTCATCCTACGAGTGATGATTTCATTATCGGTTCTTCTGATGTAAATAAGAAATTTATCAATGCGGCAGGTATTGAATCTCCCGGGCTTTCCTCAGCTCCTGCTATTGCTGAAATGGTTGATGGAATTATCAACGAACTTTCAGGTGGCTTCACGAAAAAAGCAGATTTTGACCCATGTCGTCCCGAACCTGTTCGCTTCCGTCATATGACAACCGAAGAAAGAGCAAAGCTCATTGAAAAGAATAAAGCTTATGGCAGAATTATTTGCCGTTGCGAAACAATTACCGAGGGTGAAATACTCGATGCTATTCACGCTCCTGCAGGTGCTCGTGATGTTGACGGTGTTAAGAGAAGAACACGAGCAGGTATGGGAAGATGTCAGGGTGGCTTCTGCGGTAGCAAGGTAGTTGAAATTCTTGCAAGAGAATTAAATGTGCCTATGAATGAAATCACAAAATTCGGCGGTCAGTCGAAAATTATGTATCACAAAACAAAGTAAGGAGGTAGGGTGCCATGATGAATTATGATTTAGTTGTAGTCGGCGGCGGCCCTGCCGGTATGGCTGCGGCTCTCAAAGCAAAGGAAGAGGGCGTAGAGAAAATAGTTATTCTTGAGAGAGCAGAAACTCTCGGCGGTATTCTAGAACAGTGTATTCACACCGGTTTCGGTCTTCATTATTTCGGTGAAGAACTTTCCGGTCCTGAATATGCAGGAAGATTTATTGAACAGGTTGAAAAAACTGACATTGATGTTTTTACAGACACAATGGTTCTGAATATTTCCGATGATAATGTTGTTACAGCGGTAAATAATAATGAGGGTCTTATGCAATTTAAGGCAATTGCGGTTGTTCTTGCTATGGGTTGCCGTGAAAGACCCCGTGGAGCTCTTTCAATTGCAGGTTCAAGACCTGCAGGTATTATGACAGCAGGTACTGCACAAAAATATGTTAACATTGACGGCTATATGCCCGGTAAAAAGGTTGTTATTCTCGGTTCAGGTGATATTGGTCTTATTATGGCGAGAAGAATGACTCTTGAGGGAGCAGAGGTTAAAGTTGTTTGTGAGCTTATGCCTTACTCAGGTGGCCTTACAAGAAATATTGTGCAGTGTCTTGACGATTTTGGTATTCCGCTTCGTTTAAGTTGTACTGTTGTTAAGACTCACGGCAAAGAAAGACTTGAAGGCGTTACAATTGCAAAGGTTGATGAAAAGCTTCAGCCCATTCCCGGTACTGAAGAGTATATTGAATGTGATACACTTCTTCTTTCAGTTGGTCTTATTCCCGAAAATGAGCTTTCTAAGGATGTGGGCGTAGAGCTTGACAGAGTTACTAGTGGTCCCATTGTTGATGAATACAGAGAAACTTTACACCCCGGTATATTTGCCTGTGGTAATGTTTTACAGGTGCACGACCTTGTTGACTACGTTACTGAGGAAAGCCAGATTGCAGGTAAAGGTGCTGCAGATTACATTTTCGGCAAGAAAAAAGGCGGTACATTTATTAATACAAAGGGTATTAACGGCGTTCGTTACATCGTTCCCCAGAGAGTTAATATTGAAGGCGAAGAAAATCTTAAGCTCTATTTCCGTGTTGGTCAGGTTTACAAGGGGGCAAAGGTTGTTGTCGAATGTGACGGCAAAATTCTTTCATCAAAGAAAAAGGTTAAGCTTGCTCCCGGTGAAATGGAAAATGTGACAATAACAACAGAAATGTTGAAAGCTATGAACAAAGACAGCGAAATTGTTGTCAGAGTAGAAGAATAAGGAGGACAAGTTAAAATGAAAAAAAGTCTTATTTGTGTTTCTTGTCCTTTAGGTTGCCCTATTGAAGTTGAAATTGAAAACGGTGAAGTTGTTTCCGTTACAGGTAACACCTGCAAACGCGGTGACTCCTATGCCAGAACAGAAATCACTAACCCTATGAGAAGCCTTACAACAAGCGTTAAGGTTGAGGGCGGTGTTCATCCTGTTGTTCCCGTTAAATCTGCGGGTCCTGTTCCAAAGGGCAAAATGTTCGATTGTATGGAAGTAATCAACAAAGCAGTTGTTAAAGCTCCCGTTAAAATCGGTGATGTAGTTATTGAAAATATTTGCGGTCTTGGTGTTGATATTATTGCAACAAACTGCGACCCGGGGAAATAATCAACAAAATAAATTTAAAGGATTAAGTAATGAAACCCTATGAAATTGCAGCGGGGGTAAAGCCCTCCGAAAGACAGTTGAATTGGCAGAAAACAGAGTTTTATGGCTTTATAAACTTTGGACTTGCCACAGTTTTAAACAGAGAATGGACGGATGGTTCCGTTAACCCGGTTAACTTCAATCCTGAAGAGTTCGATGCTCAGGAATGGGTGAAATTTTTTAAAGATTCAGGTTTTAAGGGTATGGTTCTTAATGTTAAGCACCACGACGGTTTTTGCCTTTGGTGCTCGGAATATACTGCTTATTCTGTTGAAAGTGCAACAGAGTGGGATGTGGAAAATCGTGACATTGTAGAGCTTTTAAGTAAAGAGTGTAAAGAGCAAGGCCTTAAGTTTGGCATTGCTATTTCACCCCTTGACAGAAACTGTCCTCTTTATGGTAGCGGTGAACCCTACGACAGATATTTTAAATCTCTTCTTAAAGAGGTTCTTACAAAATATGGTGACTTTTTCTATGTTCGTTTTGATGGTGCTGCAGAGCCTGATAAAAATGGAAATGTTCAGGAATACGATTGGGAAGGCTATTACGAAATAGTAAGAGAATGTCAACCCGGTGCGGTAATTGCTCTTGTTGGACCCGATGTGCGTTGGTATGGTAACGAATGGGGGGTAATCCGCGAAAATGAGTGGAGCGTTGTTCCTGAAAAATACAGCATTTATAAAGCCATTGAAAAAAGCAAACAACCTCAGAAAAAACGCCAGAAGGAAGAAAAATTTGAACTTGATTTAGGTTCCCGTAAGGCTATTAAAAAGGATAGCGATTTTATCTGGTACCCTTGTGAGGTAAGTATGTCTATCCGTGACAGATGGTATTACCATAAGGATGATGAATATACAGCAAAAACCAAGGACAGATTACATAAGCTTTACCTGAACACTGTTGGTGCGAACTGTGCCTGGCTGCTGGGTGTTCCACCAATGAAAAACGGTAAGTTTGCGGAGATGGACACACAGATTTTAAAAGCATTTGGTTATGATCTTAAGAGAATGTTTAACTATAAGGTTTCCCAAATTGGTACAGTTAAGGTTAGTAGTTCACTTTCCGCTGAGTATGATGGTTCAAATCTTCTTGATGCTGACGAAAATAAAACCTGGCGTCCTGCTGCCGGGGATAAAGAGCCCGAAATCACAATAACACTTTCTCAAAAAGATATGTTTGATAAGGTTGTTATGATGGAGCACATTATAAATGGTCAGCATATTGAGGAGTATGAGGTTTACATAGATAACGGTAACGGGAAATATAAAAGAGTGGCCAAAGGTGGAGTTGTTGGTTACAAGAAAATTGTGAAAATTACTCCTGAAGAGGTTATAAGTGTTAAAATAAAAATAAAATCTTACAGAGGCAACCTGGAATTGCAGTCCGTAACCTTATATTGATTATGAAGAAAATTGCGGTATATGGCGGTTCTTTTGATCCGCCACACAAAGGACACAAGCTTTTAGCTGAAAATCTTGCGGAAATATGTGGTGCTCAAAAGGTTATAATAATTCCAACAGCCTTGTCACCTTTTAAAAATTCAAGCTCTGCTACGGCAGAGGACAGGCTTAATATGTGCAAAATCTTTTTTGAAGATGCTTTGTTTCAGATAAGCGACATTGAAATTAAACGAGGCGGAAAGAGCTACACCATTGATACCTTGCGGCAAATAAAATCTGAAAATCCTGATACAGAGCTGTTTCTTTTTATGGGGGACGATATGCTTTTGTCCTTCAACAAATGGTATAAGTATGAGGAAATTTTAGAACTTGCCACAATTGTCTGTGCTTGCAGAACTGAAAATCTTGAAGAACTTCATAATATGAAGACCTTCGTAAAAAATGTTCTTAGTGCGGAAGATAGGGTGATTATCTGTGAGAGTGTGCCCTTTGAAATAAGTTCCACTGAAATACGTTCTTCCTTGAAAGATGGAAAAAACAAAGGTCTTTCGGAAGAAATATACAACTATATAATTCAAAGGGGGTTGTATCAATGAACAGAGATGCGGAGTATACTGCACATTTAAAGGATAAACTGACGGAAAAACGTTTTGTTCATTCCCTTAATGTAGCAGAGTCTTCAAAGGAACTTGCGAAGATATATGGCTATGATGAAGAAATAGCTTATACAGCAGGTCTTGTTCACGACTGTTGTAAAGATACACCCGCAGGTTTACAGTTATCGTATATGCTTGAAAACGGTGCTGAACTTACAGAAATTGAGATAAGTACAGCAAAGCTTTACCATGCTATGTGCGGTAGTATATACGTAAAAAAAGAATTCGGTATTGAAAATCAAGATGTAATCAACGCTGTGCGCTATCATACAACAGGAAGAAAAAATATGAGTCTTCTTGAAAAAATTGTGTTTATAGCAGATTTTATAAGTGCCGAAAGAGACTATAACGGCGTTGAAATAATGCGTGAGAAAGCTGTGAAGTCACTTGATGAGGCAATTGTTGAGGGACTTGGCTTTACGATAAAAGATCTCATAGACAGAGGCGAAAGGTTTGTTCATCCCGATACGATTGACGCCTACAACGAAGCTATGATGAATATTTTAAAACA
Organism: Acutalibacteraceae bacterium; assembly: GCA_045602345.1. Lineage (GTDB taxonomy): Bacteria > Bacillota > Clostridia > Oscillospirales > Acutalibacteraceae > DTU089. The sequence continues at coordinate 13,285 of JAZSBI010000185.1, forward strand.
AAAACAGGAGAAAAATTAATGAGTCTTGATATTGTTAAGAAAATCGTAAAAGCTCTTGATGATAAAAAGGGTAACGATATTCAGATTATTAAAATTGAAGAACTTACAATTGTTGCGGATTACTTTGTAATTTGTACAGCAAACTCAAATACCCACGTACGTGCTCTTGCAGATGAGGTTGAGTATCAGCTTGAAGAAGCAGGAATCAAAGCCGACCATATTGAAGGTCGTGCAACAGGTTGGGTACTTCTTGAGTATAAAGGTGTTGTTGTTCACATTTTCCTTGAGGAATCAAGAAATTATTATAATCTTGAAAGACTTTGGGAAGATGCAGCAAAAATTGATGTTAATCAATTTTTGGATTAATTAAAAAGTTAGGAGTTAGGAGTGAGGAGTGTCGGGGCGAAGCCGATTATATAATAGCGTCGCAACCCCACAATTCCAAATTTCGTATTCCGAATTTCGAATTATGATTGCTGACTGCAGGTCCCGACGCTGGCATCTGGCATCTGGCGACTGGCAGCTAAAACAAAAAGGTAAATTATAGCTGAGAAAGTAAATCTCAGTTTTACATACAGAAAGGATAGGATTTTATGAAATACGATTTTTCCGCCGTTGAGCAGAAATGGCAGAAAAAGTGGGAAGACGAAGGCGTTTTCCACGCACAGGATAATTCTGACAAGCCTAAGTTCTATGGCCTTGTAGAATTCCCTTACCCCAGCGGTGCCGGTATGCACGTTGGTCACATTAAGGCATATTCAGGTCTTGAGGTAATTTCAAGAAAAAGAAGAATGCAGGGCTACAATGTTCTTTTCCCCATTGGTTTTGATGCTTATGGTCTTCCTACAGAAAACTATGCTATTAAAACAGGTATTCATCCCCGTAAGGTTACAGATATGAATATCGAAAAATTCTCTTCACAGCTTAAAAAGGTTGGCTTTTCTTTCGACTGGAACAGAGTTGTTGACACAACTGAAGAGAGCTACTATAAATGGACACAGTGGATTTTCCTTAAAATGTTTGAAAAGGGTCTTGTTTTCCGTGACAAAACTCTTGTTAACTACTGTCCCTCATGTAAAGTTGTTCTTTCAAACGAGGATTCTCAGGGCGGTAAATGCGACATTTGTCATAGTGACATTGTTCAGAAATCCAAGGACGTTTGGTATCTTCGTATTACAGAATATGCAGATAAGCTTCTTGAAGGTCTTGAAAAGGTCGATTATCTTCCCAATATCAAGCTTCAGCAGGTTAACTGGATTGGTAAATCAACAGGTGCTTTCGTAAACTTTGAAATCGATGGCACAGATGAAAAAATGAAAATTTATACAACCCGTCCCGATACTCTTTTCGGCGTAACCTTTATGGTTATGGCTCCCGAACACCCTCTTATTGACAAATATGCAGATAAAATCGGAAATATGGGTGCTATTGAGTATTACAGAGCAGAGTGTGCTAAAAAGACAGAGTTCGAAAGAACACAGCTTGTTAAGGAGAAAACAGGTGTAAGAATTGAAGGTCTTGAAGCAATTAACCCTGTTAACGGCAAGAAAATTCCCATTTACATATCAGACTATGTAATGATGGGTTATGGTACAGGTGCTATTATGGCTGTGCCTGCACATGACCAGCGTGACTACGAATTTGCAAAAAAATTCGGGCTTCCGATAATTGAAGTTGTTTCCGGCGGTGATGTTTCCAAAGAAGCGTTTACGGATATTGAAAACGGCACAATGATAAACTCCGATATCCTCAACGGTCTTATCCCCAAAGATGCCAAAGAAAAAATGATCGACTATGTTGAACAGAAAAACATCGGCAAAAGAAAAGTAAACTTCAAGCTCAGGGACTGGGTATTCTCCCGACAGAGATATTGGGGCG
>JAZSBI010000186.1:0-2482 GCA_045602345.1 Acutalibacteraceae bacterium
CAAAACATACTTGTCTCCCCCTTATTTCGTAATTTTACATTGCAAACTATCGGTTAACATAAAACCTGTTCACAACATAAAAATACTTTTGTTTAGGTTATTTGCCTCAGGCACATAACAACCCATCTACAGTATAGCATAAATACATTTCTTTTCAATTGATGTAAAACCAAAAATTCCTAATAAATATTTGTTAAATTTGCTAAGTGTTAAAAATATAACATTTATTGACAAAATATGACCTTCACTATACAATAAAAATTGTATAAACCTGAATTGAATATTTTTGGTAGAGGTGCGATTGACAAGATTAGGTTTCAGAGCCGCGGGGCAAGGAAGAAGCCGAAAGGGGATATCGCCGAAACAAAAACGCTATACCCGGTTTCGTTTTTGTTGGTTGCCTTGTTAATAGCAAGGTGACTGTCACTTTTTGTGGAGAGCTATCGTTGATTTAATTATCATGACTGTTTTTCACACAGCCATGATTTTTTATTTCAGGAGGAAAGGAATGTAAAATATGAAAAATCAGAAAAAACGCAGATTTTTTGCAGTGCTCATTATGTGTATTTTTATGTTCACTATGGGTACAATTTGTTCAGCAACAGGGGATGATGCAACGGTTTTAACTACCGGCACAGCAGAATCCAAAGATGAAGTTACCATCACATATGATGAGGAAGAGGGTCCGGTTACACTTGACCTTAATAACTACGATGATGCACTTGTTTATTCTGAACATTATGCAGACAATATCGAACTCGACAAAGAGTTTAATGCACACACAGAAAAAGCAATTGATACTGTTCAGGGTACTATTCCCGCATATGCAACCTTCTGGGCATTACTTGCACCCGTTATTGCTATTGTTCTTGCCCTTATAACAAAAGAGGTTTATTCTTCACTTGTTATAGGTATCATTGTTGGTGGTGCAATTTATGCAGGCGGCAATTTTGAAGGAACACTTGTTCACGTTGTAAGTGATGGTTTCATTGCAAATGTTGCAGACTCTTACAATATGGGTATTCTAATCTTCCTTATTCTTCTTGGTGCCCTTGTTTCTATGATGAACAAGGCAGGTGGCTCTGCTGCATTCGGCAGATGGGCAACTGCTCATATCAAATCAAGAATTGGTGCACAGCTTGCAACAATCGCTCTCGGTGTTCTTATTTTCATCGATGACTATTTTAACTGCCTCACAGTTGGTTCAGTTATGCGTCCCGTTACAGATGGTCACAAGATTTCACGTGCAAAGCTTTCATACCTTATTGATGCTACTGCAGCTCCCGTTTGTATTATTGCTCCTATCTCTTCATGGGCAGCAGCGGTTGCAGGTTTCGCTAACAGTGCAGGCGCAGAAAATGGTATTGCTCTTTTCATCAAAGCAATTCCTTACAACTTCTACGCTCTTCTTACAATCGTAATGATGATTTTCCTTGCTATCACAGGTCTTGATTATGGTCCTATGAAAAAGCATGAAAAGAATGCAAAGGAAACAGGCGACCTTTTCACAAGCGGTACAAAACAGGCTATTGCTGAAATGGAAGTTAATGAAAAAGGCAGAGTTTGTGACCTTATCGTTCCCATTATCATTCTTATTGTAAGCTGCGTTATCGGTATGATTTACTCTGGTGGCTTCTTCAGCGGTGAAAGCTTTATTGATTCTTTCTCAAACTCTGATGCTTCTGTTGGTCTTGCTTACGGTGCGTTTGTTGCTGTTATACTTACTGTTGTTTTCTATCTTTGCAGAAGAGTTCTTTCTTTCAAGAACATTATGGAATCTCTTCCCGAAGGCTTCAAAGCAATGGTTCCCGCTATTATGATTCTTGCTTGTGCTTGGACTCTTAAGGCTATGACAGACTCCCTCGGTGCTAAGATTTTCATTTCTCAGCTTATTGAAGGCAGTGCAGCAGGCTTCCAGGCTCTTCTTCCTGCAATTATCTTCGTTATTGCAGTATTCCTCTCTTTTGCAACAGGTACATCATGGGGTACATTTGGTATTCTTATTCCTATTGTCCTCTCCGTATTCGGTGCAGGTGAAGAAATCACTATTGTTGCTATTTCTGCTTGTATGGCAGGTGCGGTTTGCGGCGACCACTGCTCACCCATTTCCGATACAACAATTATGGCATCCGCAGGTGCACAGTGTGACCACGTTAACCACGTTTCAACACAGGTTCCCTATGCTATGACAGTTGCAGGTGTTTCTGCAGTAAGCTACATTATTGCAGGATTTATTAACAACTGGATGATAGTTCTTCCTATCGCTTTTGTTCTTATGATTGGTACACTCTTTGTTATCAAAGCAGTTACAGGTAAGAAAGCATAATTTAAATTTATAATTACAACCGCAGTTTCTTCAAAAGAAATTGCGGTTGTTTTTATTATTGCTGTATTTGACAAATGTTTCTTATAGGCTTATACTTATTGATATACAAATAATTCCCCGAAAAGGAGAATATCTATGAGCTATGACGGTTACAAA
>JAZSBI010000187.1:0-6583 GCA_045602345.1 Acutalibacteraceae bacterium
ATTTAACCAAAAGAGAAGATTTGCTGTCAGTTGTTTTTAAAGGTTCAGAAAGCTTCTTGAAAGATGAAACAACACCAATAGAATCTCAGGCAGCAGATTTTATGGCAAATTTGGCTAACAAATATTCGCCGGAAAATCCTCTTTATATAATTGCCATCGGTGCTATTACCAATGTTGCATCGGCTATATTAAAAAATCCTGCAATGAAAGAAAACTGTGTGGTGGTTTGGCTTGGTGGTCATGCAACTTGGGAAGAGTACGGAGCAACCGAATTCAATATGAAACAGGATATTGCTGCTGCAAGGGTAGTTTTTGGTTGTGGAATACCGGTGGTGCAGCTGCCCTGTAAAGGTGTTGTTGACCGGTTTGCGACTTCTAAATATGAACTTAAACATTGGCTCAAAGGAAAAAATGAGTTGTGTGATTATTTATATGAAAACACAGTAGATGAAGCAGATTCTTATGCTGAGGGAAAACCCTGGACCAGAGTTATCTGGGATGTTACCGCAGTGGCATGGCTTTTAAATGATGATTATAGATTTATGAGTGCAAAGCTTATTCCGAGTCCTGTTCCGGAATATGATGGTAAATATAGCCATAACGAAAACAGGCATTTTATAAAATATGTTTGTGATATTAACCGTGATGCATTATTTGAAGATTTGTTCAGAGTGTTAGGGGAATAAAGTGCGAAAACATTTGAAATGCTTACCTTATTGGCTTTCGGGAAGGACTTGAACTGAAATATATTGCAGATGATTCACCCTTTTGTTATAATAAAAGGGTAGGTGGTGGAGAAATGAACTTTTCTTTTGAAGCTTTTGTTAATGGTAGTTTTGATTACGATAAAACAACAGAAACTCATACTTGCTTATGGTTGCGAGAAGAAAAAGTGGATATCGGTGGAGGAACCATTTCTATCGAAGATATTGATAAGTTAAAAGATTACCCTGATACCGATGTTGTAACCATTTCCGGTTTACACCAGGACACATTTGAATATTTTATAAAAACTTACGGTAGGCAGTTAAAGGCGATCCGCTTTTTCAAAAACAAGTTTGTTGAAGATTGGTCTTTGCTTGGAACACTGCCTGAACTGGAATATGTTCATTTTTTTGCAAATCAACGCATTTCTTCATTATGGAATATGAGTGAAAATGCTTCTTTGACGGGTTTGTGCATAGAGGATTTTACACAGCTATCATCTATAGATGGTATTGCAACTGCCCCAGTACTTAAAGAGTTTAAAATCGGAAATGCCGTCTGGGACAAAATGGTGCTTGATAGCTTGATACCCCTTGCTAATACAAAAATTGAAAAGTTTATGTTCTGTGGAAAATCAATTAAAGAAAACGACTATTCTTTTCTTGGCTATATGCCAAACCTAAAACAATTTGATTTTCCTACAAATATGCTCTCTACAGAGCAAGTTGCTTGGATTGTTTCTAATTTTCCAAATTTAGATGGCTATGCATTAAAAGCAAAAGTTGATTGCACATTGTTTGATTCTTCCATGAACGATGTTCCGGGTGTGCTGATTGTAGGTAAGCGTAAACCCTCATTGATTGTAGAAGGAAATGAAAAACGCATTGAAAGGTATATACAAAACTTTGAAACATTAAAGGGAAGATATTTCGGTATTCCGTATAAAACAGCCTTTGCTGACTAATATGCGCCACTGTCTAAAATAGTGTAACTCATTAAAATACTAAACGGATTATTAGGGGGGATTGAACAGTGAGCAGTACTGAAGATTTTGTACTTGAAAATGGTGCGTTGACCAAATACACGGGTAATGCAGCCGATGTTGTTATTCCGGACAAAGTTACAAGCATAGGCAGGTCTGCTTTTTATGGTTGTACAGGTTTAACCTCAGTTACAATTCCTGAAAGTGTAACAAGTATAGGGGAGAAAGCTTTTTTTTGTTGCACAAACCTGACCTCAGTTATAATTCCTGAAAGTGTAGTAGATATAGGTAAGGGTGCTTTTTCCTCTTGTTCAGGTTTAACAGATATTAAAATACCTGCCGGTATAACAGAAATAGCCGAATACACTTTCAGCGGGTGCACTGGCTTAACTGACATTGTAATTCCAGCTAGTGTAACAAATATAAAGCCCTTCGCTTTCTTGCGCTGTGCAGGCTTGACATCTGTTACAATATTAGGTAGTGATACAACTGTAGGCTATAGGGCATTTGAGTTTTGTTTAAACATTAAAAATATAAATATTCCTAATGGCATAGGCGGTATTGATAGATTTGCTTTTAAAAGATGTTCAAATTTAGAAAAAATAGGTTTACCAAATAATATTGAGTGCTTTGAGGGTACTGTGCTTGAAGCAATATGGAATAGTTTTTCTGGAACAGAACAAAAGGTTGTTATGATGAATGCTTTCTTACAACAGTTACCTGATGTGGTTTCAAATAGTGAAAAAGCAAAAAGTTTATTAAAAAGCAATAAATACGACATTTTTCAGATGGCAATCGAAACCGACGATGCCGAGGTGGTTGAAAAATTATTTGGTTTATTTGAAAAATTTGAACTTGATGAGTTGGATTACTATATTGAAAAAGCTAACAGGACAATATTACTAAAAGCTTTTTTGATGAATTATAAAGAGAAGAATTATTCCGTTGAAAAAAGAGAACAGTATGCTAATGACAAAATTGAAAAAGCTTTGGGGTTAAAAAAAGTTTCTGTTGCAGATTGGGAAAAAACATTTGATTTTGAAAAAGATGAAGAAAATAGTATTAGAATAACAGGTTATAAAGGCTTTAAAACAGAGGTGGAGATACCTGCAGAAATCGGTGAAAACCCGGTAACTGAAATTTGTGAACATGCTTTTACCCCTTCAACTAAATATACTACCGAAGAGGTTTCTAAGACGAGATGGAGAATAACCTCTGTTACAATACCCGACAGCGTTAAAAGTATAGGCGAATGTGCTTTTTCCTTTTGCATAAGCTTAACAAATGTTACAATTCCTGCCGGTGTAACAAATATAGCTGGTGGAGCATTCTGCGGCTGTATGAACTTAAACAATGTTACGGTTCCTGATAGTGTAACCTATATAGGTAACGAAGCATTTGCCGGTTGTATTAATTTAACCGATATTACAATAAAAAATAATGAGACATTTATAGACTCCTATGTTTTTGATGGGGACACCAAACTTACAATTCATGCTCCTGCAGGTTCGGTGGCAGAAAAATATGCAAAAGAAAACGGTATTAATTTTATAGCAGAATAATTTATAATCAGACAAATAATATAAAACTAATAATCAACGACACTTATCATACTGATAGGTGTCGTTTGTTGTCAAACTTTTTTCTATATTTTTATGTAAAATTTATATTTACCAATGTTAACTACTGTGCTAAAATGGTATACGTAATTATTTGCCTACGGAGGTATTATTATGGACAAAATTAAGTTCGGTATATTCGGTTTAGGTCGCGGAAGTGGTTTCTATGATGGCGTTTCTGCTAATAATGGCGAGGTTGTTGCTGTTTGCGATTTTGATGAAAAGAAGCTTAAGAAAGCAAAAGCAGACCATCCCGATGTTACTACATATACTGATTTTGATGAATTTATTAACCACGAGGGATTAGAAGCAGTTTTCCTCTGCAACTATTTCCACGAGCATACACCCTATGCTATTAAAGCATTGGAGAAAAATATTCACGTTCTTAGTGAATGTACATCGAATATTTCAATGGGTGAGGGTGTTCAGCTTGTAAGAGCAGTTGAAAAAAGCAATGCATTCTATATGATTGCTGAAAACTATCCCTTTATGAAGTTCAACCAGGAAATGCGCAAGGTTTACCAGTCAGGTGTACTTGGTAAAGCATTGTTCTGCGAGGGTGAATACAACCACCCCATTATTTCTCAAAAGGAAATTGCACATTATTGTCCCACTTCAAAGCACTGGCGATATCATATTCCCAGAATTTATTATATTACTCACTCTCTTGGCCCACTTATGTATATAACAGGTGCATTCCCCAAACGAGTTACTGCAATGCCCGTTTTCGGACCGCTTAATGAAGAAAATTGTGGTGGCGACCTTTATTGGAGATTACCCGATAGAAGTGCAGTTGTTACTTGTCTTAATGACGACAATTCTGTTTTCCGTGTAACAGGTTGGTCACATTTCGGTGGTCACGCAAATACATACCGTGTTTGCGGTGAGCTCGGTCAGATTGAAAACCTTCGTGCAGAGGATGGAAAGGTTCTTCTTTCCTTCAATGAACAGCACACTCCCGAAGGAATGGAAAGAGTAACCGCATACGAAGCAGACTTTGAACCCGATGCTAAAGAAGCTGCAGAAAAAGCAGGTCATGGCGGCGGAGACTTCTTTATTGTCAGAGAATTCTTTACTGCTATCAGAGAAAACAGAAAGCCTATGTTTGATGAATATTTCGCAACAACAATGGCTTCAGTAGCAATTCTTGGTCACAGAAGTGCTTTGGAATATGGTAAACCCTACGACATTCCTGACTTCCGTAAGGAGGAAGACAGAAAACTCTGGGAAAACGATTTCCTTACTCCTTGCTTCGATTCAAAGGGCAATCCTCCCACAATAGCTAACACAGAAAGAGCCGAGTACCTTCCTACAGAAGAATCTATGAAGGCTTATGATGATGCGGTTGCTGCATACAGGGCAGCACATCCGGATGAGGATTAAAATGGATTGGGAAAATTTGTTATACAACCCTGACGAAAAACCTCTTGACAGATTGGTAGAAGGGTATAGCTATACATCAATTTTCAGGACTATCGCCTTTATAGGCGATAGTCTTTCATCAGGTGAGTTTGAAACCTGTGATGAGCAGGGTAACAAATCCTATTACGATATGTTACAATATTCTTGGGGGCAATATATCGCCAGAAAAAATGGTCTTAAAGCCTACAGCTTTTCTCGTGGCGGTATGACAGCAAAGGAATATCTTGATTCTTTTGCTCAGGCAAACGGCTTCTGGGATGAAGATAAAAAATGTCAGGCGTATGTTATCGCTTTAGGCGTAAACGATGTTTACAACGGTGGTTTAGAGGTAGGAAGTGTCGAGGATATTGACACTTATGATTATAAAAATAATAAGCCTACTTTTATCGGTAACTATGCACAGATTGTAAGCCGTTACAAAGAAATAAGTCCTGATGCAAAATTTTTCTTTGTAACATTCCCTAACGATAATGTCCGGGGGAGTGAAGAGCAAACTAAAAAAGTTATAAATGTCCTTTATGATTTAACAAAGGTTTTCAGCAATTCTTATGTTATCGACCTTTATAAATACGGACCCGTTTATGATGAACGCTTCAGAGAAAAATTCTTCCTTTACGGGCATATGAATCCTATGGGCTACATTTTTACGGCAAATATAATTGATTCCTACATTGATTATATTATTCGTAAAAATCCCCATGATTTTAAAAATACAGCTTTTATAAATACAGATATAAAATATTAATAATTTGTAGATTTTTGAAAAACTTTGTGCTATAATCCCGTGCGGTAACAAAGTTAAATAAAGAAAGAAGTCGCAAAATGTCTTTAGCATCTGTATCTCAAAAAGTTGTCAGATTTATTAAAAAGAATACTGTGACCGTGGTTGCTTTTGCAGCCGCGGTCATTACCTGTTTTTTTGTGCCCTTTGATAAAGAATACATAAATTATTTCGATTTTAAAACACTTACTTGCCTTTTCTGTGTGCTGGCAGTAGTTTGTGCTTTAAGAAATATTCGTTTCTTCTACACTCTGGCAAAGGCAATAGTGCAGGTTTTTAAAAATGCCCGTTTAAGCGTTTTAGCCCTTGTATACATAACCTTTATAGGCTCAATGCTTATTGCAAACGATATGGCTTTGCTTACCTTTTTACCCCTTGGGTACTATGTACTTCGTAAAACCAGAAAAGAAAAATATATGGCGTTCACCTTTGTAATGCAGAACATTGCAGCAAACCTTGGCGGTATGCTCACTCCTTTTGGTAACCCGCAAAACTTATATCTTTACTCTAAATTTAATATAGATAATCTGGAATTTATGCAGATAATGGCTCCGCCCTTTGTTTTTGCGATTACGTTAATCACAATTTGTTGCATTATAGGTGTTAAACCCGAACCACTTTCAATAAAGGATGACCACTCCAAATTACCACCCTTAAGAGTTGCATTGTATCTTGTTCTTTTCGCTTTGGCAATTGCCATTGTTTTCAGGGGTATACCTTATGTAATTGGCTTAATAGTAATTCCTTTGGTACTTGTTTTTGCCGATAGAAGTGCTTTGAAAAAGGTTGACTATCCATTACTTTTAACCTTTGTTTTCTTCTTTGTTTTTGCAGGTAATATGGCAAGAATCGGAATTGTAAGGGAGTTTTTTTCTTTCCTTTTAGCAAAAAACACTCTTTTGTTCAGCATCCTTTCCTGCCAATTTATAAGTAATGTTCCGTCGGCAATTCTTCTTTCACAGTTTACAGAAAATTATAAGGATTTATTGGTTGGTGTTAATATCGGTGGTGTGGGAACATTGATTTCTTCACTTGCAAGCTTAATAACATTCAGAGAGTACACCAAACGAAATC
>JAZSBI010000188.1:0-54912 GCA_045602345.1 Acutalibacteraceae bacterium
CGTACAAAGGTACGTCGAGTGGCGAGATTTGTTCGTAGCATAAAACTAAAAATTTTTTATAACTTGCGGTCTTTTTATTGTTTAAGGGGTTCTTACAGGTATCAGTCCTGCAGGAACCCCCTTGATTTATATTGTTTTATGGGGTCTGCGCTTTTTTTACAACCCCTTTGTTCTTTATTATTAACCTTTAACCTTGCCGCCCTTCATTTTTATAAGTTCTCTGTAACTTATAAGTTCAACGCCGTGGTCTTTAAGGTATTTATGTACATAAGGATCTTTCATAAGCTGGTATTCCCAGACTCTGTCTTTCCATCTGGCTGTTATTCCTTTAAGCTCATCAGTCTCAACAGAGGGGTGAACAAAGGTTTCTGTAACTTCTCCTTCGGGAATATCTGTCCAGATTTTGAGAATTGTGTCACGGTAAACTTCATAACTAACTCTCATATCGTCATTCCAGTCAGGGAAGAGAAGGTAATCGGGTATAATAACATTATACTTTTTACCCCAATGTTTTGAAAGTATAGTAACAGCAGCATAAGCAAAATATGGAGTGCCATTAGGGCAGATTCTTTTGTCTGCTTTAGTATAAAGACGATAAGCATAACCATAGCTACCGCAAATTTTAAGTGCAAGTTTTGAAAGCCCTAACCTACCGGTGTAATGACCATAAAGAGACCCCATATGATTATCAACATGGCTTGGCTTCATACCCATTTTATGAGCAAGGTCAATCTGTGCACGAACCTCTTTTTCAATATCTTCAGAAGATGCGTTCTTTTCAACCTGGTCGCTTTCATGCCACATAAAACCTTCTTCATCGATAAGTGTTTTACCATCTGTTAAAGGTTTCCAGCGATATTTACCCCATTCACTTGTGAGTGTAGTATGAATACCAATAGCATATTCAGGATGATTAATTGAGAAATTGACCGCATGCTCTGCACCCGGGCAGGGCATCATAATAGTTGCGGACTTTAACCATCCACCTAAAAAGAGCTCTTCAACAGCTTCGTTAGCTGCATTACACATTCCGTAGTCGTCTGCATTAACAATTAGATATTTTGCCATAATTCCGCCTTCTAGTATTTAAATGTTGTAAATCATTTCATATACGTACTATTCTATACATAAATTTTAAAAAAATCAAGGGTTTTTCTAAATAAAATGCACAAAATTCTTTACAATATAGAAATTTATGTTAAAATATAGTTAATAAATTATAAAAAGGTGATTATATGAGTGATATAAAACTTGGTGTACAACTTTATACATTACGAGATAAATGCCAAAACGCAGAAGATTTTGAAGAAACTCTTAAATTTCTTCAAGGTATAGGCTGTGATGTTATTCAAATTTCAGGAATAGGCGACATTTATCCCGAAACCGTTGCCGAGCTTGTTGAAAAATATAAAATGGATGTTTGTGTAACCCATAAATCATATGATAGAATGAAAAATGATTTAGACGCATTAATACACGAGCACAATTTAATTAATTGTAAAAATATTGGTATCGGTGCAATGCCGGGTAACATTCATGAATCATTTGAAGGTGTAAGCGGTTTTATTCAGAAATGTAATGAAATCGGTACAAAAATGAAAGCACAGGGAAAGCAGCTTTGTTACCATAACCATGCTTTTGAGTTCGAGGTTTATGATGGCAAGCGTACTTTTGAACGACTTATTGAGGAAACAACTGCTGACACGCTTCATTTTATTCCTGATACCTATTGGATGCAGGTTGGTGGTGTTAATCCTGCTGAATACATAAAAAAACTTGAGGGTAGAGTTGACGTCTGTCACTTTAAAGATATGCGTATTGTTAATAATGCTCAGCGTTTTGCTGAGTGTGGCACCGGTAATATTGATTTAGGTGCTTGTTATCGTTCTTGTAAAGAAATTGGTGTTAAATATATTGTAATCGAACAAGATTTGTGTTATGATACAGATGTATTTGATTCTGTGAAAATAGGTTTTGAAGGTTTAAAACGTATTGCTCGCGAGAATGATTAAAGGAGAATTGTTTTATGAACTCTATAATGAAAAAAATTGTTTTTGTTGTTGCTTTCGTGTTGGTGACTCTTGTTTTACCTACGTTGTTAATGTTGTTCTTTGTTGATGTAAATAGTAGATTTTCAACATATTTTGTTGTTTATGGACTTATTTTATTTTCAATTTTTGGCTATATAGTTGCTTCAGTTCGTTCAATGGAGAAAAAGTTAGAAGATGCATTAGAAGATATTAAAATGCAAAATGCAGCAATTGCTTATAAAATTTCTAATGATGTTCCTGAAGATAAAACTGTTACAACAAACTTTGAAACAGCAGTTGTGCAGAATGATAATTTAAATATTCCTTTAAATCCTTCTGATCCGATTGGTACTCCGGTTGTTAAAACAATAAAAAAAGTTTCCGATGACGGTTTTGATGATTTTAAATAAGATAAAATAATTTGAGAGTATTCAGTTACTTTAATTACTGAATACTCTCTTTTTTTAATTTAAAATTAAAGTCAAATTGCTCATTGGGTAGGAGCAACAAGGGTGTATAATTCCGTGACTTGAATCTGCAAGTCTTCTTGAATCAATACCATTTGGAATAAATACATTTCCGTTTGTGAGCCTTGCTCTGCAAAAACCACATTCTCCCGACCGACAAGAAGAAGGGGCGTTTATACCGCCTCTCTCAAGTGCAACTAAAACAGTTTCTTCTGTTGAACAGGGGATTGTTGATAAAAGTTGACCATTTTTAATGACTTTACATAAATAAGTTTTCCCAATTTCGTCTTTTGGAAAATCCGGTAGAGTCGCAGGGTTTATAATCTGCCCACTTAACCCAAATCTTATATATTTTTTTTCCAACTTTAATTCAGAAATTTGTGGAGCAGTTCTGTTATATAAGGCAGTTGAGCCACAAACAAAAACACTGTATTTAGCTGTTGGAGCATATTTTTCGATTAATGTCTTGGTAACAAATCCACGTTCGCATTTTTCTGCTCTTTCATCACTGAACACATAAATTATTCTGAATTTTTCTGTGCTTTCAGCTAGCTGCTCCAATCTCTCTGTCATTATAGTTTCATTCTTTTTTCGTGCCGAATACAAAAGGGTTAAGTCAATGTCAAGAGTCTTATCAACTATTGATTCCGCCATTGATAAGAATGATGAGATACCGTTACTATCACAAATACCTATAACATTCTTTGAATCACGTAGCATTTGATGATAAAATGTACCTTGTGGTGCTGAGGCTTTAACCTCTGTTCCCTTTGTCCATGTATTAAAAATATAAGTTGAGGCAAATCCGTGAGGTGTTTTCCTAACTATTATTACATATTCATCTTCGACTGAACGAACAGGCGAGGAACATATTGTGTATGGTCTTGTTATAACAGCTGAACCGATATTTAATGTTATGCTAAGATATTGTCCGGGGCGGAAGTATGCAAGTTTTGCGGTTCCGTGTGCGGTGTCGGGTTCAAGTACATATGCCCTGACATCCTTTGATATTTCTGCAACTTGCTTTACTTTGAGGTATTGCGTAGATGGGTGCAAAAAGTTAGCTGTGGAATTAACGGCAAAATTTGCGTTTATTGGTGTGTCAGGTGCTTCTTCAATAACACCTTTACGGAATGACGGAATATTAACAAAATTCTTTAAATCTTTGTAAGAGGATTCAACCTTTACTTTATTTTTCATTGGTTTTTATCCTCCGTAGCTATATTTTCCATATCGTTAAAAGTGGCAAAAGCGGCATTTCTACCTGAAGCAATTGCTGAACTCATTCCTGAAAGTTGAGCACCCCAACCGCCACAAAAACGTAAACCTTTGGTATCACAGTCGCTTTTTTCAGTCATAATTCGAGGAATTATACCGTCCCAGTCATCACCATAATAACCATATACAGTGCCTTGAGGCGTATAAGTATATCTTGCAAATGTAACCGGTGTTGCAACTTCCAATTCTTCAATAGAGTTGTGTATTGTTATACCTGTGGCATTTTCAAAATTTGCAATAAGACGTGCGGCAAGTAAATCTTTTTCATCAAAATAATTTTCTGGATTAATATTAGCCCAACAATTATCGCTATAAAGAGAGGTAATACAAAGGATTGTAGTACCTGCAGGAGAGCAGGAAGGATCTGCTATATTTAAACAAACTGCCGCTTGGGCGTTGTTTGTATCTATCGACTTCATTAAGTTATACTGATTAACTGTATCAGCTGTGTCGGTAATAAAGTAAGAGTGTTCTGTGATACCTAAATCGCTTGGTGAACGATTTAAGCCTAAGTAAAGACAAGCACCTCTCATACCGAAGGAACGTGCATTTGTACGTTTATGGGCACTTTCAGGCACATCTTTCGATTTTATCATTTTGCCATATGCGGTCGTGGGTGAGCAGTTTGCAATTATGTGCTTACACATAATCTTTTCACCGCTCTTAAGCATAACACCGGCTGCTTGTCCGTCTTTAAATATAATTCTGGAAACATGGGAATTGTAACGTATTACACCGCCGTTATCTTCAATGATACCGGCAATAGCCATACTCATTTCATGACTTCGGAATTTAGGTGTAACTGCACCATATGATAGGTACATGTAAACCATTGAGATATAATGAATAAAGCTTAACCTGTCGCAGTCAACGCCAAGGTAAAGCCAGTAGGCAGTAAATATTTCTTTTGCTTTTTGGGGAACCTTTAAAGCATCCAAAACTCTATTAACAGAGTATGGGGCTGTTCTTATAAAATTTCCGTGCTCTTTCAAAATTTTCCTTATTGTACTGATATTCTTCTTAAATTCAAAACCTGCAAAGAAAGCACTTGATTCAATTATTTCTTCAGCTAATTTAAAAAGTCGTATCATTGATGGTTTGCTACCCGGAACATATTTTTCCATTGCTTCAATGTAATTTTCAACGCCGAATGGCATTGTTACATCAATGGGGGAACCATCAGAAGATTTTGTAATGAGTCTATATGAATGAGGAATATCAGTCCATTTGATTTTTTCACTTATGCCAAGATAATCGAAAATTTGACGCACATCACCAGCCCCTGGATTTTTTCCAAAACCACAGAGTTGATGTAAACTTATATCAAATTCAAATCTGCCCCTTACAAAGCTTGAAGCGAAACCACCGGGGGTATTGTGGCGTTCAAGCAAAAGAACTTTTTTTCCTTCTTTTGCAGCACAAGCAGCGGCAGTTAAACCGCCGCAACCTGCGCCGATAACTATAATGTCATAGTTGTTTTCTGGCATTTTTAATTAATCTCCGAAAGTTTTACAGGTCTGCCTTCGTTAGCTGATTTTTCGGCAGCAAGAGCAATCTTAACTGATTGAAGACCTGCATGGATACCAACAGGTGTTTCTTTGTTGTTTATACAGCAGTCAACAAACTGCCTTACTTCTTCTGAGAAAGAACCCATATATCTTTCAAGGAAGAAATAAAGAGGCTTTTCACCGGTAACACCGTTAGCATCTGAGACAACTGCAGTTGAAAGTGTATCGTTTGCTGTTGCAACCATACCCTTTGAGCCGAAAAGTTCAGCTCTCTGGTCATAGCCGTACATGGCCTGACGTGAGTTATCAATAACTGCAAGAGCACCATTTTTCATTTTCATTGAAATAATAGCTGTGTCAAAGTCACCATACTCGCGGATACCGGGATTGATAAGAGCATCAGCATAAACATAAAGTTCTTCAACATCGCTGTTTGTAAGGAAGCAAGCCATATCAAAATCGTGAATTGTCATATCAAGAAAGATGCTTGCTGCACAGTAGCCAACAGGAGGTGCCTGAGGATCACGGGATGTGATTTTAAGTATCTGCGCATCACCGATTTTACCATCGTCATAAGCTTTTCTAACAGCTGCAAAGTTATGGTCAAAACGACGATTAAAGCCAACCTGGAATTTAACTTCAGGATGAGCCTTAAGAGCTTCTGCAATTTCAAGAATTTTATCAACTGTGTTTGCAAGAGGTTTTTCACAGAAAACATGTTTACCTGCATTAATAGCTTCAATTGAAATCGGAGCGTGAGTATCAGTTGAAGAGCAAACAAGAACTGCATCAATTGTTTCATCCTCAATGATTCTTTTGTAATCTGTGTAGATCTTTTCAACGCCAAAGCTTTCGCAGAATGCTTTTGTTTCGTCATTCATAAAGGGGTCAGCAATTGCTGTTACAACTGCATTTTTAACGTGATATGAAATTGATTCAAGGTGAACCTTGCCGATGCGTCCTGCACCAATAATACCAATATTAAGCATAGTTATTATGTCCTTTCAATTATAAATTAACAAAATCAGATAGTACCATCCCAAGTTGAAACTTCAGTCTTTTTGATTTCGTCTTCATCAAACCAACGGGTTGTTACGCATTTGCTTTCAGTAAAGAATCTGTAAGCATCTTTACCAAGGCAGTGGAGATCACCAAAGAAAGAGTCTTTATGTCCTGAGAAGGGGAAGAATCCGATCGGAACCGGAATACCAACGTTAACACCAACCATACCACCGTGAGTATGACGTGCAAATTCTCGTGCATAGTGACCGTTCTGTGTGAAAATAACAGAACCATTTGCATAGGGGTTAGCATTCATAACTGCAATACCCTCGTGGAAGTCTTTAACTCTCTTAATGCAAAGGACAGGACCAAAAACTTCATCTCTGCCAATTGTCATATCTTCAGTAACATTATCAAATATAGTAGGTCCAACAAAGTAACCATTTTTGATTTCTTCTGGAAGTTCAGGATTTCTACCATCAAGAATAAGTGTTGCACCTTCTTTAACACCTTTTTCAATGTCTGCAACAACTTCTTCGTAATGTTTCTTATATGTAATCGGACCGAGCTTAGAAGTTTTATCAATGGATTTACCAACTTTAATATTCATTGCCTGTTTCTTAAGTTCAGCAACAAATTTATCGGCAATTGATTCTTGAACAACACAGCAGGAGAGAGCCATACAACGCTGACCTGCACAGCCGTAGGCAGAGTTTATAATACCTGCAACTGTTCTTTCGATTGGGGCATCTTCAAGAACAAGGGCATGGTTTTTCGCCTGGCAAAGAGCTTGAACGCGTTTGCCTGCCTTTGCAGCTCTTTCATAAATAAGCTTACCAACGGGAGTTGAACCAACAAAAGTGATACCTTTAATATCAGGGTGGTCAAGAAGTGTGTTGATTTCGTTTCTTGAACAAGTAACAATGTTTACAACGCCATCGGGCATACCTGCTTCTTTGTAAAGAGCAGCAATTCTTAAAGCAGTTTTAGGAGTAAGTGAAGCAGCTTTAAGAACAATAGTATTACCGCAAGCAACGCAGGTGGGAACCATCCAACCGAAAGGAATCATAGCAGGGAAGTTAACAGGAACGATACCTGCAAATACACCCATAGATTCTCTGTAAAGAGTTGTGTCAAAGCCTGTGGAAGCATCCATAAGGCTTTCACCCATCATAAGTGAGGGAACTTGAGTAGCAAGTTCTGTACCCTCCTTAGCTTTAAGAACATCACCCTCAGCTTCACTCCAAACCTTGCCGTTTTCTTCAGCAACAAGAGTTGTAAGTTCTTCCATGTGTTTAATAAGAAGGTCACGTACATTGTAAAGGATTTGAGCTCTCTTAATTGCGGGAGTTGCACTCCAACCCGGGTAAGCAGCTTTTGCTGCTTCAACTGCTTCAAGAACTTCGTCGTTTGTGCAGCAAGGAGCATGACCGGTTATTTCACCTGTACTTGGATTAAAAAGATCATACCAAACATCAGTTTTTGATTCTTTGAACTGACCATTGCAAAAATATTTGATTTTTTCAGCCATTATAAATTACCTCTCTATTAAAGTCCTGCTTTTTCAGCAATGTATTTTCTTGCTTTAAGAGCGTATTCAAAGGGATTTGCAATAGCGGGGTCTTGCTCTGCCTCAACAAGAACATAACCCTCATAGTTGTTTTCGGCAAGTACTTCGAATATAGGTGCGAAGTCAATCACGCCATCTCCGGGAACTGTGAATGTACCTTTACGAACACCCTGAAGGAAGCTTTCACCTTTAGCTTTAACATCAGCAATAACATCGGGACGGATGTCTTTTAGGTGAACGTGTTTGATACGGTTTATATATTTCTTAAGAATATACATATAATCTTCACCGCAATATGCAAGGTGACCTGAGTCGAAAAGAAGGTTGAAAAGTTCGGGATCTGTATTTTCCATCATTCTGTCGATTTCTGCAGCAGTTTGAACAACTGTACCCATATGGTGATGGAAGGTAAGTGTAATGCCCATATCTTTTGCAACTTTACCAAGCTTGTTAAGACCTGTGCAAAGCATATTCCATTCTTCATCGTTCATAACATACTTGTCATCGAATATAGAGAGGTCTGTGCCTTGAATTGAGTGACCCTGCTCAGAAACGCCAACAACTTTTGCACCCATTTCTTTAAGGAAAGTTATGTGTTTAATAAATTCTTTTTCAGTTTCTTCATAAGGTTTTGTTGTAAGGAAGGTTGAGAACCAAGCATTACAAATCTGCATACCGCGAAGATCAAGAGCTTTCTTGAGGACCGCAGTATCTTTGGGGTATTTGTTACCAACCTCACATCCTGTGAAGCCTGCAAGAGCCATTTCGGAAATGCACTGTTCGAATGTGTTTTCTGCTCCAAGATCCGGCATATCGTCGTTTGTCCACGCGATAGGAGCAATACCGAGTTTTACTTTGTTTTTATCAAGCATCAGAACTTCCTCGCTTTTCTAAGATTTTCATCTTTATTTTTAAAAGCAACATTAACTGCTTCTTTTGATGATGTGGATGCGATACCAACGTGCCACCAAGCACCATAACCATCTGTCATTGACTTGGGAAGAACCTTGATATCAATAAGAGTTGAAACGTTTTGCTTTTTGGAATCAATAAGAGCTGCTTCAAGCTCCTCAAGAGTTTTTGCAGTGTATGTTTTTACACCGTAACCTGCAGCACTCATTGCAAAGTCAATAGGAATAAGCTCACCTAGAAGGTTTCCGTTTTCATCACGTTTACGGAATTCCGTTGCAAGGTTACCTATACCATTTGACATTTGAAGATTGTTAATACAACCAAAGCCTGAGTTATCAAAAAGAAGAACATTGATTTTTCTGTTTTCCTGAATTGAAGTGACAAGCTCACTGTGAAGCATTAGATAGCTACCGTCACCGCAGAAAGCATAAACTTCCTTATCGGGCTCTGCCATTTTTGAACCAAGTGCACCGGCAATTTCATAACCCATACATGAATAACCGTATTCCATATTGTAGGAGTTGGGTGCATCAGTGGTCCACATTCTCTGCATACAACCGGGAAGCGATCCTGCAGCTGCAACAGCAATTGCATCATCATCAATTATATTTCTGATGAGTGCAAGTGCAGATGTCTGTGTAATTGTACCACCAATTTTTTCAACAAACTCAGGGATTGTTTCTTCGTAACGTGCTTTGATAAGTGGTTGAAAATCATCGGAATAGGCATAAGAGGAGAGTTTCTCCATCTCTTCTGCCCAGGCTTTTTTAGCATCTGAAATTTCTGTAGTATATGTAGTTTTATAATCACCGATAGCTTTATCAAGTGCTTCGATACCGAGTTTTGCATCACAAACAGCTTTGATAGATGAAAGTTTGTATGCATCAAATCTGTCAGTATTGATTGTTGTGAATTTTGCATCGGCTTTAAAAAGTGATTTAGATGCTGTAGTAAAATCAGAGAAACGAGTGCCGATACCAAGAATAAAATCAGCATCTTTTGCAATAACGTTAGCAGAAAGGTTACCTGTAACACCTACACCACCAAGGTTAAGTTTGTGCGAAGAGAGAACAGCGGATTTTCCGTTCTGTGTTTCGGCAAAGGGGATGTTGTGTTTTTCACAGAAAGCCTCAACAGTTCTTCCAGCTTCTGAATATCTTACACCACCACCTGCAATAATTAGGGGCTTTTTAGCAGATTTAAGAAGTTCAGCAATGTCTGAAATTTCGTCGTCTGCAGGAGCGATTCTTGTGATTTTATGTATTCTTTTTTCAAAGAAGTAATCTGGGTAATCGTAGCTTTCACCCTCAACATCCTGACAAAGTGCGATACATACAGCACCGGTGTTAGCCGTATCTGTAAGCACACGCATAGCATTTGTCATAGCGGACATTAATTGCTCAGGGCGAACAATTCTATCCCAGTATCTGCAAACCGGCTTATAAGCATCATTTGTAGTTACTGAAAGTGAATAGGGCTGTTCAAACTGCTGAAGAACAGGGTCGGGCTGACGACAAGCAAAAGTGTCGGCAGGGAAGAGTAAAAGCGGGATGTTGTTTACTGTTGCAGTAGCTGCTGCGGTAATCATATTTGCAGCACCGGGACCGATAGAAGAAGAACATGCAATAATCTTTCTTCTGTTGTTCTGCTTTGCAAAGCTTGCTGCAACATGTGCCATACCTTGCTCATTTTTACCTTGATACACTTTAAGGGAACCGGGGTTCTCATCAAGTGCCTGACCAAGACCACATACAATTCCATGACCGAAAACAGTAAAAATACCATCTACGAATTTTGTTTCTTTACCATCAAAAGAAACATATTGGTTATCAAGGAATTTTACAAGGGCTTGACCCATTGTCATAATAGCCATTTATATATCACTCCTAAAGGAATAATTTCCTAATAAAATTATTTTGTTAACCAAAGGTGTTCATCGGATACAAATCTTGTTGTTTTGTACCAAGGGTCGTCGGGAAGATGACGAATCATCCATATATAGCACATTTCATAACCGGGGGCAACAACCTGCTGATGGTCGTTGCCATCTGTAATATATACGGCACTACCCTGAACACTTTTATATACATTATTGCCCACGAATGCTGCTCCGAAGCCTTGAGGTTTATCAAATTGATAATAATACACCTCGGGTTGCGGGTGGTGGTGTGGTGGGTAGCTGGACCAACGACCGGGTTGGTTGTAAACCTCGCCAAGCACCATGTTTGAGTACGGGGCATTGTCAGGATCAAAAACTGTTGAAACAATTCTGTAGCCTGTACCTTCCCATTGATCTTTACCGAAATGTTGATATAAAATCATATCGGGTGTGTAGAAAACGGGAGAGAAGACAATATCGTTATCAGTTTGTTGTATAAGTATTTCTGAAGCCTTGTTTGCTTTTATTGATACTTCGGTGCATTTCGGTACGTGTAAGCAATATGAAGCCTTTACGAAAGGGGTTTCCCTATACATATTTCTTGTTTCGCCATCCCAAGAAATTTCTACATCACCATAAAGAATGAGAAAAGCTGTTTCACAATCTTCATTGTATACAGTAAAAGTTTCATTTGCTGAAAACTTTTTAATTTTTATGTCCATAAGCATATCTGAATGTTTGCCATTCATTTCGCAAATGGTTTTAATTCCGTTTTCGTTGAATTGGAGTTGTTCAAACATATTAATTCACCTTATCATCTGTCAATACGCCACTTGAGCTTATAGGAATTGCTTCTCCCAAATAAGTAGGTTCGGGTTTGAAAATGCACCATATAAAATCCTTACATCGTGCAATCGATTCTCTTGTGTTATTATATGTTCTTACGGGGAGAGAATAGTTATACTGACCATCTGCAGGTACGCCATAGGCATCAAGACCAAGTTTTCTTGCATTGTAAACTGCTCTATACAGATGGTATTTCTGGGTAACAATCACAACTTTTTTAACTTGAAAAACTTCTTTTGCACGGTACATTGATTCATAGGTGGAAAAACCTGCATGGTCCATAAAAACCTCTTCGGCTATTGCACCATTATCAACAGCAAAGTTCTTCATAACATTAACTTCGTCGTATTCTGTCCTGCCGTGATCACCGCTCATAAGGATTCTGTTAGTGCAACCTGTGTTATAAATTTCAATACCTTTGTTCAATCTTTCTTCAAGCATATGGGAGGGTGAGTCACCCCAAACACCGGCACCGAGAACCAGCACACAGTCAAAATCTTCTTTAGCTGCCTCTTCAACAGATAGAAAGTACCTGGAAGAATATTCAAATATATATGTGTTTATTAGAACAGGAATTTGAACAAAAATGAATGATAAAAGCAAAAGAAGACTTATAGTTTTCTTTAATTTAGCTACAAGTTTTTTAACCACGGGCAATCATCTCACCATATTCTTCTTTTTCTTTTTTGATAAATTCCTTTACTGCCTGTACCGAGGGCATATCTTGTGAACAAGCGTGACTTGCAACAAGCATAGCTGCAGAAGCAGAGCCGAACTCAAGTGCATCAATTATCTCCCAACCCTCTAAAAGTCCGTAAAGGAATGCAGATGCATAACCATCTCCACCACCAAATGATTTTAGAAGCTTAACAGGGAACGGCTTGATGTTATAGCTTTCGCCGTCATTTGTATAAGCAGTTGAACCTTCTTTGCCGTGCTTGATAATAACAATTTTTGCACCTTGTGAATGCCAGTAGGAAGCACTTGTTTCGTCTGTACCGTCAAGACCTATAAGTTTTTCTGTTAAATCAAACTCTTCTCTTGAGCCAAGAATAATATCTGCTTTTGAAGCGAGGGTTGAATAGTAAATTGCGATTTCGTCGCTGTTTTTCCAATTATATGCACGATAGTCAATATCAAAAATAACAGGAATGTAATTCTTTTTTGCTAAAACAGTTGCCTTAAGCGCAGCTTCTCTTGATGGGCTTTCGCAAAGAGCTGTTCCTGAAATAAGGAGTGCTTTTGATTTTTTTATGTATTCTTCATCAATATCTTCAACGGAAAGTTTAAGGTCAGCCGCATCATTACGATACATAAGAATTGAACTTTCTGTTTCAGAAAGAATTTCAGTAAAGGTAAGACCGATTTTTTCACCATTTGTGCAACGAGTAATACGAGAACAGTCGATTCCTTCATTTTTAAAGAAGTTTTCAACAAATGTTCCTAGCTCGTCATCAGAAACCTTTGCAAAAAAACCGCATTTTTTACCAAGTCTTGAAAGACCAACTGCAATATTGGCAGGTGAACCGCCAAGATACTTTTTAAATG
This sequence comes from Acutalibacteraceae bacterium, assembly GCA_045602345.1. Classification (GTDB taxonomy): domain Bacteria; phylum Bacillota; class Clostridia; order Oscillospirales; family Acutalibacteraceae; genus DTU089. Next base: position 13,041 of record JAZSBI010000188.1, read on the forward strand.
TTGTGCTTTGAGAAAGAGGGCAGTAATAATCTGTTGGATTAAAGTCAACCGCAACACGACCTAAAAGGATTAAATCAAATTCTTTTGAGTTATCAAATTCAATGTATTTCATAATAACCTCTCCTTATTTTAATTTTTCATGTTGAATATTTTGATGTGTTTTTTTACATTTTCATAAACTCCATCTGCCATGCTTTGTGACAGGGTGAAATAGTTTGGTTTGTCGACAGAAGTTGATTCCTTGGCAGCTTTTGCAGTTGCATCAAAACTTGCAGTGGCAATATTGACTTTCCTTACACCATTTTTTATACATTTTTGAAATACTTCGGGCGTGATGCCTGTACCACCATGAAGAACTAATGGTGTATTGCAATTTTTGTTTATATCACTTAACACATCAAGTCTTAATTCAGGTGCAGCAGGGTAGTTGCCGTGAGCGTTACCGATAGCAACCGCTAAAGCATCTATACCTGTTTTTTTGCAAAATTCTTCAGCAAGAGATGGGTCAGTGCATTGTATCTTGTGAGCTTTACCGCCACCTTCATTACCACCAACAACACCCAGTTCCGCTTCTACTGATGCACCATACTTTTTAGCAGTTTCTACAACCTTTTTGGTCAAGGCAATATTATCTTCATACGAAAGAAGTGAACCATCAAGCATCACAGAGGTGAAGCCTATATCAAGAGCTTGTAAAACTGTTTCAAAATTCAAGCCGTGGTCAAAATGAACACATATATCAACTTTACTGTTTTTCGCTGCTGCGATCATCATAGGACCTATTATATTTAGTGGCGAGGTTTTAAGACGTACTTCTGCAATTTGAAGAACAATTGGTGCTTTTAATTCTTCTGCTGCCCTGACAGCGCCTAAAATCATTTCCATATTTCCTACAGAAAAAGCGCCAACAGCAACACCTTTTGTGTCTGCGTTTATTATTAGTTCCTTTAAAGTAACAAGGGACATCTGAAAACCTCTCTTCATTATTACAAAAATACACCATAATTTTACAACAATTTTTCGTGCAAATCAATAATATATTGTAAAATATAATGTATTTTTGTAAAAATATTAATTTAAAATAAAGACAACGACAGCCGCTCAATTTCGTGAACGGCTGTCGGTGTTTGCGTAAGTTATTGGCGTATTAACTTGCCTTTATATTACCACTCTTAGAATGAAAAATCAAGAAAATTTCATTAGTTAAAATTAACAAAAATAATGCTACAAAATTATGCAACCCTTTTTGTGTATGGTTAATTGAATTTTATATTTGGTTATGTTAATATCATTTTAAATGAGTTAAAAAGGTGGTAGTGTAGTGGGTTACTTTTTTTTAGTTATAGGAATTGCCGCAACCATTATATTTCTTGCTAAAAGAACTACTAATGTTACGATAGATGTTGTTGCAATTAAATCAATTGCCAGCATAGGATTTATACTTTCTGCAGTATTTTTCTTTATTGATAATGAGGCTTGTCCTGACTACTTGGGTGCATTCACTATTGGTGGTGCTTGTTTTGGTATGTTAGGTGATATAGTTCTTGATTTAAAATATTCTCGTTTGAATGATTCTGATAGGTGTACTAAGTTAGGTTTCTGGACATTTTTAATTGGACATATCTTCTATAGTATTGCAATGGTTTCTGTTTACGGAATAGAGTTAACAAATATTGTTTGTGTCGTAATTGGTATTATTGCAGGTATTGTAATTGCAATTTTGACTGAAAAAGTTATGAAGCTCGAATATGGTAAATTTAAAAAGATAACAATTCTCTATACAGCTGTTTTATGTATGACTTTAGGTTTTGCCGGTGGCTATACTATAACAGAATGCTACACACTACATAGTGTTCTTCTTAATATCGGTTTTGCCTTGTTTGTTCTTTCGGATGCTTTTCTTGCAGGACTTTATTTCAGTAAGGATGAAAAAGTAAGAACCAGCAGAACTTCAATTGTTTTAAATCACGCAACATATTTTGCGGCACAGTACATTATTGCACTTTCATTAGCGTTTTACAGAGGTTAAGTATGAAGACAGAAAGATTATATTATTCGGATAGTTATATAAAAGAGTTCAGGGCTTTCGTTCTTTCTTGTGAAAAAGAAGGAAAAGGTTTTAAAATTGTACTTGATAAAACTGCTTTTTTCCCTGAAGGGGGCGGTCAGAAGCCTGACACAGGTTTTATTGGTGATGCTAGAGTTACTGATGTTCAGGAAGTGGAAGATGTAATATATCATTATGTTGATAAAGAAATTAGCGCTTTAACTGAATATAACTGTAAACTCGACTGGGAGCAGCGTTTTTTGCGTATGCAGAGCCATAGTGGAGAGCATATCGTATCAGGTGTTGTACATTCTTTGTTTGGCTATGACAATGTTGGCTTTCACATGGAAGAGGATTATGTAACTGTTGATTTTAGCGGTGAATTAACACGTGAACAACTTGATGAGGTTGAAGAAAAGACTAACAGATATATTTACGACAATATCGAAATAGAGTGCTTTTTTCCAAATGAATATGAAATGGAAAACCTTGATTATCGCAGTAAGCTTGATTTAAAAGAAGGAGTTCGCCTTGTTAGAATAGGCGAGGCAGACCTTTGTGCTTGCTGTGCACCCCATGTTAAAAGAACCGGGGAGATAGGCGTTGTGAAAATTCTTGATTTTATGCGTCATAGAGGCGGCGTAAGAATAGTTATGAAATCCGGGTTAAAAGCTCTTTTAGATTATAGAGAAAAGTATAAAAGTGTTTATGATGTTTCTGTAATGCTTTCCTCAAAACAACATGAAATAGCACCATTTGTTGAAAAGAAGATCAAAGAAAACGAAAATTTGCAACGTATCTTTACAACATTTAAAATGCAGATCGCTGAAAATGATAAGGATAATATTTCATATATAGGTGATACTGCACTGTTTATCACATCGTTTTATGATTCTGATATGATGCGTGAGTTAGCTAATTTTGCTATGACACAAAAAGAAATATGTGTTATTCTTTCCGGCAATGAAGAAGATGGTTTTTCTTATGTTGCTGGAAGTCTGAGTTTTGATTTAATTAAATTTGCAAAGAATTTCAATACTGTGCTTAATGGTCGAGGTGGAGGTAGAGGCACAATGATTCAAGGCAGAGTTACCGCCACTAAGAAAGATATTTTAAATTACTTTAATACTCTTGATTTAACCGCTCTTTAATTTTCGATGGAGTTTAAAATATGGGTTTTTACGATTTTTTTACAGATTTTAAAAATAAAGCTGATTTATTCTTCAAAATAAAATCACAGTGTTATGATTCAGGAGAAAATTCGCAGCTATTACTTTATGCCAATGTTGAAGCATCTGTTTTTAACGATTTTTTAGCACAGTATGAAGATAAGAAGCTCTTTGAGAATAAAATAGAAAATAATCAATTTTTCTTTTGTTTTGACAACGGTATTTTACTTTCTTTTGCCTATTATTGTGATAAGACAGTAAGGATTTCTGTTGATGGAGCAACTTCACTTCCTCAGTTTGAACCAGAAAAGTATATTGATAATGGCAAAAGCACACTCTGGCAATTTGAGGTGGATCATACATTGATTGATTGCGGTATGTGTTATATTCTTCGTGATTGTGAGGGCTCCTTTTTTATTATTGATAGTGCTCATACTTATTCAATCAAAGATTGTGACCGTATTTATGATTTCCTACGTAAACGAACACCTGAAGGACAGAAAGTCCACATTAAAGGTTGGTTTTTAAGCCATGGTCACGAGGATCATATCGCACAATTTATGAATTATGTTAGATATTATAATCACGATACAATCATCGAAAAAGTTTATCACAATTTTGTTCCGAACGATCATCGCGACGGTACATATTGGACTCCTTCAAACCTTAATTATGTTAAAGCCTTTTATGATCTAATGGAAAATCATCCTGAAATTCCTGTTTGTAGACTGCATACAGGTATGTATTTTTATGCAAATAATATGCGGTTTGATGTACTTTGTTCACATGAGGATGTTTTCCCTGGTAACAATGAAAATTATAATGATTCTTCTGTTGTTATAATGGCAGAGGTTGAAGGTACAAAAATATTGTTTCCGGGTGATGCTGGGCATGAAGAAAGCTATATCCTTGAAGAAAGATACCCTGAGTTTTTGAAATCGGATATAGTTCAACAAGCTCACCACGGACATTTTGGAACAACCTCACGATTTTATGAGTTGGTAAATGCCGAGGTTGCACTTTTTCCTGTAACTCAGATCAAATTTGATGAGGAATTACCTCACCAACCTGCAAATCAAAAGTCTCTTGAGATTTCTAAATATTATTTCATTGCATCCAACGGAACCGTTGAAATCCCGTTGCCTTATAAATCAGGAGGATTCAAGCTTTATTCAGACGAAACATTTGAAAGCTTTTCGGGTGTTTATAATCTTTGGGCATACGAATATACCAAAGAAAGAAAAGAGCAGCTTTATAATGAATATCTTCAGCGTGGTGGTAAACCCGTTGAAGAATATAAAAATGGGTTTTGAGTATGAATTTTGAATATGTCTTGGTACGTTCTAAGAGAAAAACGGTTTCTATTCAGGTTGATTTGAATAGTGTAGTGACTGTCAGGGCTCCTTTGCGAATTTCGAAAAAAGAAATAGATAGAATTGTTTTTGAAAAACGTGAGTGGATTGCTAAAACGATAATATCTCAACAGGAAAAGAAAAATTCAATTAAGGAATATACTAGTGACGAAATTGAAAAATTACGTAAAAAAGCAAAGCTTATAATACCTGAAAAAGTTAAATATTATGCAGAAATTATGCAATTAAGTCCTGAAACTATAAAAATTAATTCAGCTAAAAAACGATATGGTTCTTGTTCCGGAAAAAACAATTTGAATTTCTCATTGTTCTTAATGGACAAGGATGAAAGATTTATCGATTATGTAGTTGTGCACGAGTTAGCACATATTAAGCATCATAACCATAGCAAGGAGTTCTACAAGCTAATTGAACAGTATCTTCCGGATTATAAAGAAAGAATGAAACTTTGAGGTGAAATTATGGAAAAATCTGTTTTACACTATTTATTAAACGGTATTGTAAAAGGGCATGGAAAAGCGTGTTTAAAATCTAAACATGTAACACCATTAGCACCTGTTGAAGTTGATTTTATTGATAAAGCAATTTCTGACAAATTTACAGTTGGTTTCCATCGCGAGGTTGTTTTACCGGAGGATATTGAAACAAAAAAATACTATATTGCCGGTTACGGAGAAAACAATCCGGCAAGAGGAGTTATAGACCCGCAGTATGCACATGCTGTATGGGTTGATGATAACAGTGGCAGGGGAGGAGTTCTGCTAATTTCTCTTGATGTTGTCGGTTTACTCAATAAGGATGTTAATAAAATTCGCGAATTATTAAAAGGTTTTTCAAAACAAACCGGTTGCCGGTATATTGGTGTTATGTCTACCCATAATCACGCTGGTATTGATACTATGGGTATCTGGGGTCGTCTACCTTTTAGTGGTAAAGATGAAAAATTTATGAATCTGCTTTTTGCGGCTGTTGTAAAATGTGCTTTTGAGGCCTATGAAAACCGTAAAGATGGCGATTTGTTTCTTGGTGAAATTGAAGTGCCTGATATGCAGGAAGATATAAGAACACCTATTGTTTATTCAAAAACATTAACACGCTTCCGTTTTGTTCCTGATGATGATGGAAATGAAATATGGATTCTTAATTTTGCATCGCATTCCGAGTCTTTGCAAGGGTGCAACCACCTTGTCAGTGCCGATTTTCCTTGCTATTTAAGGGAAAAAATCAGGAACACAACCAATGCTGAAACTTTTTATACCGTTGGTGCAATAGGTGGTATGATCAGTATGGATATACCTGATGAAGAGGTTCTGCGTGAAGAACATCGTCTTATTGAATCTACTCGCAATATAGGTTATAAATTGGCAGACTACGCTTTGTCTATTGATAACGATAAGAAACTGGAGCCTGTTGTGAACTTTGCATATAAAGAATTTTATGCAGATGTTGAAAATCCTGTTTTGACAATAGCTTGTGATATCGGTATCCTCACCGCTGACAAGTTTACGCAGGAAAATGCGTCTAATTATTGGTGCTTAAAATCAGAGATAACTTATTTTGAAATTGGCGGTAAGAAACTACTTCTGTTGCCCGGTGAATTTTTCCCTGAGCTTGTTTTTGGTGGTGCTTTAGGTTCAGAGGAATCTGCAACAGGGAAGGGTGCTGAAGTAAATCCAAAGCTTCTTTGTGACATAGTTGGCGATGCACATATCCTTGTTTTTGGCCTTGCAAATGATGAGCTCGGGTATATTTTGCCACCTAATGATTTTATTCTTAATGAAAAATCTCCATATATTGAAAATGGGCGAGATAAACATAATAGAAGGCATTACGAAGAAACTAACTCAATGGGACCAAAAACCGCACAAGTAATTGCAGACACAGTTGAAGAGATAATTAAAGCCATTAATAAATGAAACAAAAGCCTTACATCAATTTTCGTTGATGTAAGGCTTTTGTTATTTGTGTTTTTCACATTCTGCCACAGCCAATCTGTCGCATCTTTCGTTTTCGGGGTGTTCGTTGTGCCCTTTTACCCATTTGAAAGTTACTTTATGTTTATCTAAAAGATGTAACAATTCACCCCATAAATCGGGATTTAAAGCCGGTTTTTTGTCTGATTTTCGCCAACCATTCTTTTTCCATGAAAATACCCAACCCTGGTTTACTGCATCACAGACATATTTTGAATCAGTGGTTACGGTAACTTCACAGGGATATTTTAACGCTGAAAGAGCGGAAATTACCGCTGTCAGCTCCATTCTGTTATTTGTGGTTTCGCTTTCGCCACCACTAATTTCCTTTTCTGTTCCGTTACAGCGCAAAATTGCACCCCATCCACCTGGACCAGGATTTCCACTACATGCACCATCGGTAAAAATTTCAACTTTTTTCATATTTTAACCTTTAAACTTTATTTGTTTTCTTTATATTATCACATTTAATTGTGTTTTAAAAGTGCTTTTATAATTTAATTTTTTATGAATGTTGGGACATAATTATTTTAAGGGGTTGTTAATATGTATCTTGTTTGCGTGGATTTCTCAAAAAATAATTTGCTTACCGAACAGTTAAATGTTCGGTCTTTTTATGATTTACAGGTTCTTAACAGTTCACTATTAGATATTCAATTAAGTAATTTTGCAAATTCAAATATAGCTGCTGCTTATATTACTGAAAATAATAAAACGGTTGATTGTTCTTTATTTGATGCTAAAAATATAAGTATTAATGATTTTAACAGACAATTGTATAAAATTAATAGTGAAGAAAATATTATTATTTTTCGTAATGATATTTATTTCGAAGTTGAGGTATCTGAGTACGAGCAATCAATAACAAAAGACGACTTCTTTGCTTTTTCAGATGAGAACGATGTTTGTTACTGTATAATTACCTCAGTTAAAAATTTGCGAACGATATTTAATAAGAATATAACCTTCAAAGAACTATTTTTAAAAAACAAAAGCTTTATAAATGTGCAATTAACTGCCGGTGGTTATACTAAATATTTATCCACAGTCAAAAAATATAAAGAATTATTATTTGATATTTTAAATGGAAAAACGCTTTTTAAGCCACCCCATGTTGCGGAGGGCGTGTATACAAATCAATCTATACCTAGCGGGGATTTTTCTATAGTTCCACCGGTATATTTTGGAAATAGTGTACAAATTGAAAGAGGGACGATTGTTGGTCCTAATGTTATTATTTATAATAATTCTTTAGTTTCGTGCAATACATCTATAAAAAATAGTGTGCTTTTTGATAGCGTTTTTATTTCATCAGGTTGCTATATTGACGGGGCTGTTTGTTGTGAAAATTCTTCTGTTAAAAGAAATTCAGCGGTTTTTTGCGACTCTGTTATAGGCGAGAATGCATTAATTGGTGAAGATACGGTCGTTGAAAATGGGTCTTTGATAATAAAAGATGTTAAGTATGACAATTTTGTAAAATCGCCGTTTACTAATAATGCAACAAATACATTTGGATTTCAGTTTCAAGGCTTGTCCCCGGATAAGGCGGCTTTTCTTGGATCTGCTATTGCAACAGTTTTCCAAAAACCCAAAGTTATTGTGGCTAACGATGGTTCTCCTAATTCTTTGGCAATTAAATTAGCTATGTTGAGTGGTCTGATTGCGTCGGGTGCTGAGTGTTTTGATATGGGCAACACCTATAAATCTCAAGTTTTTTTCGGTTTAGCTTTTTGTGAATGTATTTATTCAATATTTATCACAGGTAAAAATGATGGAACAAATATTGAAATATTCAACATTAAAAATGAATTATTAAGTAAGTCTGATTGTAGCAATTTATTTGATTTTTGCAATAAAAAAGAGATTGTTTATGTTGAGAAAAAAGAGTGTAAAAAAATAAGACAAATTCGTGGATTAAAAAAAATGTACATCCAACAAATATCTTCACCTTTTTATAGGAAAATTCGTTTTTTTCCAATTGTAAAATGTAAAAATGAAACTATCAATAAAACTTTAAAAAGTGTGTTTGATCGCGTGGTAGAATGTAATGAATCAAGCGAAAAAATCTTTATTAACATAAACGATTCGGGAAGTAAAATTAATTTTGTGTATAAAAATAGGGAGTATAATGATAGAGATTTAAAAAAATTAGTCCGATATTTTTATAGAAAAAATGAAAATTGTCCGTTGTTTCAAAATATATATTATAAAAAGCTCTGGGATAAAGATTCAGTTTTTCTACTATTCTCCGTCTTTTACATTCTTAATACTTCCGATAAAGATATAACCGAATTAATAGAAGAATTACCTGATTTTTTCATAAGGTCAAAAAATTTCAAGTGTGCTTTGAAAACAGGGGAGATAGCACGAAAAATTAGTGATTTTGATAACTGCTTTGTTAAAAATGGAAATTACAATATTCCTTTAAAAAATGGGATTATTAAGGTGAAAAGAAGTAATTTATCTGATGAAGTTAAAGTTGCATGTGTATCTGACAAAATGTCGATTTCTGATGAATTATGCGATTTTTTCGGACACCTTTTAACTTAGTCTAATGCTTGACAATATAAGTAAATAATAGTATTATATATAACTGTTAAAATAGGTTTTTATGCCGTCTTGTTTCGGCGGCTTACATAATTATATTTGTTAGGAGATTCTTATGCAAAAAGAAAACAAGAAGAAAAAGCAATCTTCTGAAGCTTCTGCACAGAACAAAAAGAAAAGTATATCAACAACTAATTCTACTAAAAATCAAAGCAATACTAAAAACAAGCAGAAAACAACATCTTCTGCAAAATCTAAAAAGAAAAGTTCAGCTAAAACGAATTCTCGTTACTCAAAAATAACTCCACCTAAGAAAAATGAACCCGTAAAGATATCTTTCCTTGGTGGTATCAACGAAGTCGGAAAAAATATGACTTGTTATGAATATGGTAAGTCTATGATAATAGTTGACTGTGGTCTTGCATTTCCTGAGTCTGACCAGTTAGGTGTTGACTTTGTTATTCCTGATTTTACATTTGTCGAAAGAAATGTTGATAAGGTTAAAGGTATAATAATTACCCATGGCCACGAGGATCATATCGGAGCTTTAAGCTACCTTTTGAAAAAGGTTAATATTCCTGTTTATGCAACTCTTCTTACTGCCGGACTTATTAACGGAAAGCTTAGTGAACATAAACTTGAACACGAGGTTAAAATTAATATTGTAGAAGCCGGAGATACGGTGACTTTAGGCGACTTCGATGTTGAGTTTATCAAGGTGAACCATTCTATTCCTGATGCTGTAGCTTTAGCTATCAAATGTGAAGCAGGAAGAATAGTTCAGACAGGAGACTTTAAAATCGACTCATGTCCCATTGATGGCAGTAGAATAGACCTTTCACGTTTTGCAGAGTTAGGCCATGAAGGGGTTCTTTGTCTTCTTTCCGATTCAACTAATGCTGAACAGCCCGGTTATTCTGAAAGTGAAAGCAAGGTGGGAGAAACCTTCCGTAACTTGTTTTATCAAGCTGGTGACAGACGAATTATTATAGCAACCTTTGCTTCGAATCTGCATCGTGTTCAGCAGATAATTGATATTGCTGAAGAAACCGGCCGTAAGGTTGCACTTTCAGGCAGAAGTCTTGAAAATGTAGTTTCCATTGCATCAGAGTTAGGTTATATAAATATTCCCGATGGAACACTTATCGGAATTGATGAAATTAAAAGATATTCTGATGACAGATTGGTTATTGTTACAACCGGTAGCCAGGGGGAGCCTATGTCTGCACTTTCGCGTATGGCACAGGGTGGTCACAGAAAAGTTACAGTTGGTTTTAATGATTGTGTTATTATTTCTGCCAGACCAATTCCCGGAAATGAGAAAACTGTTTACAAAGTAATTAATGATTTGTTGAAGTTGGGTGCTCAGGTTATATATGAGAAAATGTATGATGTTCACGTTTCGGGTCATGCATGTCAGGAAGAACTAAAAATTATGCTTTCTCTTATTAAACCAAAGTATTTCATTCCTGTTCATGGCGAACAAAAGCACCTTCGTTATCACGCTAAACTTGCTGAGAGTGTTGGTATTGACAAGAACAACATTATTATCGCTGATAACGGTTATGAGATTTCTGCTTCAAATACAAATATTTCAATCAGTGGTACTGTTGCAAACGGTAAGGTTTATGTTGATGGTTATGGAGTTGGAGATGTTGGTGCACGTGTAATGAAGGAGCGTTTGCATCTCGGACAGGATGGTATTATTATAATTGCTGCAACAATTGATGGTGCTTCAGGGGAGCTCTTGAGTGGTCCGGAAGTAGTTTCTAAGGGTTTTGTTTATGTAAAAGAAGCTGAGCTTTTAATGAATGAGGCTGTTAAGGTTTCTATGAGAGTTATAGACAGTTTCCCTCCTTATAGCTTTGATGTAAATGCTATGAACACAAAACTCAGGGACGAAATATCACGTCTTATGTACGAGCGTACCAAGCGTAGTCCGATGATTTTACCCATACTTTTGGAAGTGTAATTATGAAAATTATTGCAATGTTTTATCAAAATCCTGCAGGATATCTGACGTCTTTATTATTGTTGGTTTTTTCTGTAGCAAGTTTTGCTATAAACAATAATACGGCATATATTTTTCTTTTGCTGTTTATTTTTGTTTTTGCGGCAAATATTCTTTATTCTGTTCTGTCCTTTAAATCCACAAGAAAGTATATTGAAAAAGTTAACAAATCACTTTCACAGGAACGAATTAGGACTGTTAACGAATTTCCTTTGCCTTGTGTTATGTGTGACATGAAAGGCAATATAGTCTGGTATAACGAGCAGTTTAATAAAACTATTCTTGAGACGGTAAAGGGTAACCTTACAATTATCGATTTTTTTGAAGATTTTAAATACTCCTCTTATGCTGAATTACAAACTGCTAATGCAACATTTAAAAATAGAAAATATACAGCGTTTATCACAAAGATTAAAAGCAGATCTAACCCCATGCTTTGCTTTTATTTCTTTGATGATACATATATGAAAGATACTGTTGCTGAGTATAATATTTCGCGTCCGTTTGTTATGTCGATATTCGTTGATAATATTGAACAACTTTCTCGCCAACTTACAGACAGTAAGTTTGCTCAAGTATCAAGCGGAATTGAAAGTAAAATTGAAAAGTGGCTCAAGGACGAAAATTTGATTCTAAAAAAGACCGGAAACGGTAATTTTTTGGTAGTAGGTGAAAAACGACATCTTGAAAAATTATCTGCTGGTAAGTTTTCGGTTTTAAAAGATGTAAGAGAGTATAAACATAATAACGCTTCTGTTAATGCGACTCTGTCTATTGGTGTTGGAATTGGTGAAAGTTTTTCTCAATGTGAAACCCGCGCTAAAAGAGCACTGGAAATGGCTCTTGGCAGAGGTGGAGATCAGGCGGCTGTTTATACAGATGACGGCTATGTTTACTTTGGTGGTATGTCTAATCTTGCTAATGATAATTCACGCGTTTCACCAAGACAGACCGCTGCAAACATTTCCACACTTATTAAGAAATATAAAAAGGTGATTGTAGTTGGTCATAAATTTTCTGACTATGATGCAATCGGCTCAGCAATGGGTGTTCAGTTTTTTGCTCAGGCAAACGGAATTCCTGCGTTTGTTGCTTGTGATGAGAAATCAACCCTGGCCGGTACATTGATTGAATATTCAAAACAAAATGGTTTTAATAATTTTATACCCCTTTCTGATGCAATGGAAAAATGTGACGATGATACAGTCGTGTTTGTTGTTGATACTCATCGTCTTATGTTGGTTGAAGAAGCGGGATTGTACGAAAAAGCAGGGGCTAAGGTTGTTATCGACCATCATAGGCGTTCAGATGATTTTATCAATGATGCTGATATTTTTTATCATCTTCCTTCTCCATCATCTACATGTGAAATGGTCGCAGAGCTTATTGAATATTCAACCATTCAGGAAACTCTCCCAGCGATTATTGCTACAGCACTTTTTTCTGGAATAGTTCTCGATACAAAGGACTTTGTTTTAAGAACTTCAAGGCGAACTTTTGAAGCAGCCGCTTTCCTTAGAGAGAATAAAGCGGACACTGTTTCTGTGAAAAAAATGTTTTCTGTCAGTACCGATATGCTAACTTTGAAAAATGAAATCTTGGCTAACGCTGAGATATACGAAGGTTATATGCTTTCTTGTACCGATAGTGATTCTAAAAAAATACGAGTTGTGACATCAATAGCAGCCGACGAAATGCTGAAGGTTGATGGTGTGAAAGCTTCTTTTGTTCTTTCGTATATCAGTTCAGATATTGTTCAGGTTTCGGCACGTTCGCTTGGTGAAGAGAATGTTCAGTTAATTATGGAAAATCTCGGTGGTGGCGGTCATAGCACAATGGCAGCAGCTCAACTTAGAGATACTGATTTAAACAATGCAAAATCATTGCTTATTAAGGCAATTGATGAATACAATTTAGCAAAATAAACTTTCTACGGAGGTACAAATAAATGGATGTAATTTTAAAAAGTGACGTAAAAGGTCTTGGCAAAAAAAGTGATAAAGTAAGCGTTTCTGATGGTTATGCAAGAAACTTCTTGTTTCCTCGTGGCCTTGCTGCTGAAGCAACAGCTCAGACACTTTCAGAAATGAAAAACAAACAGTCTTCTGAACAGTTCAAGGCTGAAGAAGAACTTAAAGCAGCGAAATTGAGTGCTGAAAAGATTAATAATAAAACAATTGTGCTTAAGGCTAAAGGTGGTGCAAATGGTAAACTTTTCGGTTCTGTTACTGCAAAGGAAATCGCTGTTGTTGTTTCTAAAGAATTTAATGTTTCTGTTGATAAACGAAAAATTGCAGTAGACGATATTAAAGCTTTTGGTACTTATAATGCGCAAGTTCGCCTTCATCCAAAGGTTAATGCATCCTTTAAAGTGCAGGTTGTGGAAGAATAAAATATCTGAAAGGATAAAAAAATGGCTAAGAAAAATAATATGCCCACGTTTGATAATGTGGATTTGCCATATAGTCTTGAAACAGAACAAGCTGTTATTGGCTCTATATTAATTAATCCTGAATGTATTACTACAGTTCTTGCCCATGTTAAGCCTGATTACTTTTATATTGAGCAACATAAAGCAATTATGAACGCTATTATGATGCTTGATACCATGGGATCGCGAATTGATGCACTTACTGTTCTGGATAAATTAAGCAGTGATGATTCTTTTGATGTAGAAAAAAGTAAAGAATATCTTTTTCAGATTGCTCAGATTGTTCCCAGTGCTGCAAATGTTGAAAATTACTGTAAAATTGTTAAAGAAAAATATTTTCTTCGTTCTTTAATTAAAATTTCACAGGAAACTATTGATTCAGCAATTGATGGTGGTGCTGAAGCAGAAAAAATCCTCGATTCTACTGAGCAGAAAATTTACGATATAAGAAAGGGCAGGGCAGTTGGTTCTCTGCGTCGTTTAAGCGAAGTTATTTCTGCAGAGGTGTATCCTACTCTTGTTAAGATTTCTTCGGATAATTCTGATGAGTTTAAAGGTATCCCTACAGGCTTTTCCAAATTAGATGAAATAACATCAGGTCTTAATCGTTCTGACTTAATTCTTATAGGTGCCCGTCCTGCTATGGGTAAGACAAGCTTTGCTCTTAATATTGCACGTAATGTTGGGATGACTGGAAAAAAAGTTATCTTCTTTTCTTTGGAAATGTCCAATGAACAGTTAGCATCCCGTGTGCTTTCAACAGAAGCTCGAGTTGAAAGCCATAAATTGCGTTCAGGCTATATCAGCGAAGATGAATGGATGCGTTTAGCTGAAGCTACTGACAGATTAACAAAATGTAATCTGTATTTTGATGATACATCTACAATTACCGTTCCGGATATAAAATCAAAAATTAAGCGAACAAAAGATGTTGATTGTATCATCATTGATTACTTAGGTCTTATGCAATCTGCTACCAAAAAGGAAAACAGGGTGCAAGAGATTACTGAAATTACACGTAGCCTAAAAATGCTTGCAAAGGATTTAAAAATTCCTGTTGTTTGTTGTGCACAGCTTTCCCGTGGTCCTGAGAAGAATGGTAAAGCTTCAAACAGACCTATGCTTTCAGACCTTCGAGATTCAGGTTCTATTGAGCAGGATGCTGATATTGTTTTAATGCTTTATCGTGAAGGTTATTATAAAAAAGATGGTCAGAATGCTGAAGAGGTTGATTTAACTCAGGCTGATGTTGATGTTGCTAAAAACAGACATGGTCCTACTGATAGAATCAAGCTTCATTGGGACGGTCAGTTTACACTTTTCTCAACATTGGAGTATAGAGATGAGTAATTTTACTAATACCGTTTCCGAAAAGTTTTTGAATACTGTTAACCGATTTTGGATGTTTGATAATACATCAGATGTAGTTGTAGGTTTTTCCGGTGGTGCAGATTCAGTTTGCCTTTTGCACCTTCTCAACAGTTTTAAAAATACTTTTGGTTATAAATTAAAAGCAGTTCATGTTAACCATGGTATCAGAGGAGACGAAGCCGCAAGAGACGAATGTTTTGCAGAGAGTTTCTGCAAGATGTTTAAAATTCCTTTTGAGTGTGTTCGAATTAATTGTATTGAAGAAGCAAAAAATTCTAAAGAATCACTTGAAGAATGTGGAAGACGCTTAAGATACGAAATTTTCAATAGTTTTTCTGGTGAAAATTCAAAAATAGCTACAGCACACAATGCAAATGACAACGCAGAAACCATTATTTTTAATATTGCCAGAGGAACTACCATCAAAGGCTTGAGTGGGATTCCTTTCGTAAGAGATAATGTTGTCAGACCGTTACTTTTGTGCTCTAGAAATGAAATTGAAGGGTATTGCAAAGAAAATAATCTGGATTTTATTGTTGATAGCACCAATTTGTGTGATGATTATACACGAAACAAAATCAGGCATAGTGTTTTACCTGTTATTGAAGAGTTAAATCCTTCCTATTTAGAATCATTCGCTTCTCTAAGTGATAATGCTTATGCTGTTTCAGACTTTTTAAAAATACAAGCTGATTCTTTACTTAATTCTGCTAGAAAAAACGATTGGGTTTTCGATCGTGAGGTTTTATTGAAGGGTCACGAATCTGTTGTTTGTGAAGCAATTTTTAAAGCCTATTATGAGTTCTCAGGAAAAAAACTTGATAATAAAAAGGTTAAGTCAATATACGAACTATTAAGTGTTTGTGGCAGAAAACAAATCTACGGCAATGATTTTGTTGAGGTGAAAAGAGAGAATTTACGTTTTTACAAGGTAACATCTGTTAAAATCGGTAAGATGATTCCTGTTAAAGCTCTTCCGTTCTCCGTTCAATTTAATGATTACACAGTAAATTTAGAAGAATTTTACAATAATTCAAAAATTGTTAACCAAAAAGAGTATCATAATATGATAGACTTTGATACAGTTATCGGCAACCTTGTTATACGGACAAGAGAACCCGGAGATGATTTCACATTTAAAAAACGTGGGGTAACAAAAACTTTAAAGAAACTTTTTACTGAGGAAAACATTCCTATCGAAATCAGAGACCGTTTACCTGTTATCGCCGACGATTCCGGTGTTGTTTGGGTTCAAGGTTTCGGTGTTAATAAAAGGTGTCAACCAATAAATGATAAAGGTAATATTGTTATAGTTAGGGGAGAATATAATGATAAGTAAAAGTATGTTTGATGACATAGAAAAAGTGCTTTTGTCAGAAGAGGAATTGCACCATATCGTTACCGGTTTAGGTAAAAAAATCAGCGAAGATTATAAAGATAAAGATCTATTGCTTGTTAGTGTTCTTAAAGGTTCCGTTATTTTTATGGCGGACTTAATGAGGGCTATTACTATTCCTTGTAATATCGATTTTATGGCTGTTTCAAGCTATGGTTCAAGTACAAAGTCAAGCGGTGTTGTAAGAATTATTAAGGACCTTGATAAAGAAATTGAAGGCAGAGATCTTCTTATTGTTGAAGACATTCTTGATAGTGGTAATACACTTTATTATTTGAAAGAGATTCTAGCAGCAAGAAAACCCAATAGTATTAGAATCTGTACTTTGGTTGACAAACCTGAGAGACGAGAAGCAGATATTATTGCTGATTATATTGGTGGTTCTGTTCCCAATGAATTTATAGTTGGTTATGGCTTGGATTATGACGAGAAATACAGAAATCTGCCATTTATTGGTGTTTTGAAAGAATCTGTTTATTCAGAAAAATAAATTTAACTAATTTTAAGAGGTGACTTATCATTAAAAATTCAGAAAAAATTAGGGCTATTTTGCCTTATATTGTTATTCCGTTAATTTCGATATTACTTCTTTCTTGGTATTCTGCAGGCAGTGCAAAGAAAACTGACCTTGAATATTATCAAGTTATTGAACTTTTTGACAAGGGTGAAGTAACAAAGTACAGTTTGAATATTGGCTCCGGTGCTTTGACGTATGAGCTTAAAGATGGTACATCTGCAAAGTATTCTGTCCCCAACGTTTCACTGTTTATTGATGATGTTCACGATAATGTCGTTGAATATAACCGAGAAAATCCAAAAACACCTATAAAGTACAACTATATTTCCGGTGCTTCAGGCTCTATCATTTTACAGCTGTTACCAGGAATTTTCTGCGTTCTTCTTGTAATTGTTGGCGGTTACTTCTTTATGAAGAAAATGAATAACTCTATTTCTTCAGAAAATAACAGGGCAATGGGCTTCGGTAAAGCTCGTGTTAAGTTCGGTAAGGACGAAAAAAGAAAAACAACCTTTAAACAGGTTGCAGGAGCAGATGAAGAAAAGGAAGAACTTCAGGAGATTGTTGAATTTCTTAAAGACCCTCAGAAGTTCACAGAGTTAGGTGCGAGAATTCCTAAAGGTGTTCTTCTTGTTGGCCCTCCCGGTACAGGTAAAACATTGTTAGCCCGTGCTGTTGCAGGTGAGGCTGATGTGCCTTTCTTCTCTATTTCCGGTTCAGATTTCGTTGAAATGTATGTAGGTGTTGGTGCATCTCGTGTGCGTGACCTTTTTGATCAGGCAAAGAAAAGCTCACCTTCCATCATTTTTATTGATGAAATTGACGCCGTTGGACGCCACCGTGGCGCCGGTATGGGTGGAGGTCATGATGAACGTGAACAGACACTTAACCAGTTGCTTGTTGAAATGGATGGTTTTGGTAACAATGAAGGCATAATTATTATTGCAGCAACTAACCGACCTGATATACTTGATCCCGCACTTTTGCGACCGGGTCGTTTTGATCGTCAGGTAACAGTTGGCAGACCTGACTTAAAAGGAAGAGAAGAGATACTCAAAGTTCACGCAAAAAATAAACCTCTTGCACCTGATGTTGATCTAAAAACAATTGCACATGGTACTGTTGGTTTTGTTGGTGCCGACCTCGAAAATCTTATGAACGAAGCAGCTCTTCTTGCTGCAAAGCGTAATAAGAAGGCTATAACTATGGTGGAAGTTGATGAAGCCATAATTAAGGTTTCTTTAGGTACTGAAAAGAAATCTCACAAATTTACTGAAAGAGATCAGAAAATAACCGCTTATCATGAAGCTGGTCATGCTGTTGTTTCTTACTTCTTGGAACACGCACATCCTGTTTATGAAATTTCAATGATACCCCGTGGTATGGCGGGTGGCTACACTCTTTACAGACAAGAAGAAGATAATGCTTATATGAGTAAGAATGAACTTCTTGATGAGATTGTTAGCCTGATGGGTGGTAGAATTGCCGAGAGAATTAAAATCGGTGGCGTTTGGTCCGGTCCGTCTTCTGATATTTCAAGAGCTTCCGATATGGCTCGTGCAATGGTAACTCGTTATGGTATGAGTGAAAAATTAGGTCCTGTTGTTTATGGTAAAGATAACGACCAAGTATTTTTGGGTATGGACTATAACCACACCAAAAACTATTCTGATACCTATGCTACCTTAATTGATGAAGAAATTAAGAAGATTATCACAGAGTGTGAAGCTCGCTGTTTAGAAATTCTTACAGAGCATGAAGATAAACTTACACTTGTAGGTGACACTCTTCTTGAAATCCAAAAAATCGATAAGGATTTATTCCTTAAACTTATGGATGAAAACTATTCTCCTGAAATTGAGAAGGTTGAGTCTGTTGATGATGAAGTTGTTGATACTGTGGTTGAAACAGATGATACTGAAGAAACTTCAAACAAAGAAACAGAAGAGTAAAATTAAAGACTCGGTAACCACAAGTTGGTACCGAGTCTTTGTATTTTTACTCAAAGAATTTGTATATTTCAGAATAATCATTAATGTAATAATCACAAAGTTCTTTTACCTTTTCAGGGTCCGCTTTTTCTGAAATATCTTTAATTCCTAAAATATTATATCCTGCTTTATTTGCGGTTTCTATAGCGTAAAGAGCATCCTCAAAAATAAAAGTGTTTTCCTTTGGTGTTCCTAAATACTCTAAAGCAACATTATAAATAATCGGTGTATCCTTACCGGCACCAACACTCGAGCATGTGAAAATTTCAGAAAAGTATTCACGGATACCGTTTCTTTCCAAGGCTTTTTCAACAAGGTGTTTATCAGTTGCTGTGGCAATACACATTTTAACATCTCTGTTTTTTAGAAATTCTAAAAACTCTTTGATACCATCTTTTTTTACAACATCATTAAAATAAAATCCCTGAACTAAGGTGTTGACTTCATTTACTATTTCCATTACAGTCGCAGTTGGGTCAATATTTTTTATGTAATATTCAGCTGCCTGAACCATACTCATTTTAACAAATTCATCTTCAATACCGGGTGGTGGCACAATACCTTTGTTTTTTAGAAATAAAAGACCGATTTCACTCCATATATGCATTGAATCAAGAATTGTTCCGTCAAGGTCAAAAATTGCACCCTTAATATTTTTTATTGAATTACTCATTTTTTTCTCCTGTTATATACTATTAATTGTTTTCCCAAATAATAAGCAGTTTACCTTTTTCTACTGAAATCAAAGAATACTTATTAATAAATTTGTTGCTTACACCTAAAGGAAAGTTTGTTGATAGATTATTGTTTTCGGTTTCGTAATATAAACCCTTGATACTAACATTTTTACAGTTTTCCAGTGCAAAAATTGATATGTTTCCTGTTTTATTTTTTTCAAATTCAATTTTACTATTTTTAATTACAGTAAAATTTTCGTTGTTGCCGTAGAAGATAGCGTTACCACCATTTTCGGTAATGTATGAAGCTGCTTGAATGTTTGCAATTGTGTGGTCTAGTCTGCCACCAACACAGCCAAAAATTCTGAAATTTTTATAGCCTTTATGAAAGGCTTCTTTAATAGCTAAAAGGGTGTCGGTATCATCTTTCTCTTTGGGGTGTATTAAGGTGTTTCCCTCATTAGGAATATACCCCAATGAATCAAAATCACCTATAATTAAATTTGGGGTTATATTTAACCTTTTTGCGTTGTTTGTTCCTGCATCTGCAGCAATAACAAGGTCGTTTTCTGTTATTGTAAAACTGAATTTCTCAACCGGTAAAGCACCGAAAATATAACAATACATAAGTTCACCTAAATTTAAACACCGTCATAGTGACGGTGTTTATTCTTTATGTTTAAAAAATACCATAAGTGATTAAAGACATAATAAGACCGGCAATGAATACACCTAATGCGATTATAGGTAAGCATTTTTTAAATCTTAAATCCATTAAAGCAGCAATAAGTGCACCCGTCCAACCACCGGTGCCGGGCAGGGGAATTGCAACAAAAATAAGAAGTCCCCATTCTTTATACTTGACGATTGTGTCTTTTTTCTTTTCGGAACGCTCTTCGAGCTTATCAACAATTTTACCGAACCTTTCGTATTTTCTCATCCATTTAAAAATTTTTCTTATAAATAAGAGAATGAATGGGATTGGAAGCATATTTCCGATATAACAGATGATAAAAGCCTGAATAAAGGGGATTTCAAGTAATCTTGCCGCAATCATACCTCCTCTGAGTTCGAGTACCGGACAAAGGGATATTAAAAATGCAACAAGTTCTCCCGGAAAGGTGTTTTGGAAAAAGTCAACAATTGACGTAACGATCGTTTCAACCATTGTTAATCCTCACTTATATAATTATTGTTTAATAAAAAGTCACGGGCATCTTTTAAGATGATTTTATCATTTTCAAATTTAAGATTTTTAACGGCGTTTTCAAATGTAAGCCAGATGTAATCTTCGATTTCTTCAACCTGGATTTTTGTTTGAGTGTCCTGTGTGGAAGCTACATAAATCTGAACTGTTTTTTGTATGCGGTTTTGAATGGTGTATTCGGATTTACTGATGAATCCCGGAATTAGGTCTATGTGAAGTCCAGTTTCTTCTAAAACTTCACGTATTGCAGTTTCTTCTAGTGTTTCGCCTTTTTCAACGTGTCCTTTAGGAAAGCTCCAGTTGGAACTACGGCGATTTCTTATAAGAAGATATCTGTAATCGCCATTTATTTTTCTGTAAACAACGGCACCACAAGAACGTTCATAATAACATTCAAGAGTGTATTGACGCCCTTCAGTACAGAATTTTACCAGAGAGTCAATCTCCCAGTTGATGTAACGTTTGGATTTAGGGGATGCAATAAGTTTTTGTTCTCCATTATCCCTGAATTTTAAAATTGCTACAACTCTGCCGTCAAAATGCTTGACCGGATTATCAATCCCTAAAATCAAAACGCCGCTGATAGGGGTTGAGGCTTTGAATTTTCCAATGGGCTTACCATGGTTTAATTTGTAAGTGTTACCGTTGGGCAGAGGTGAACCGACGGGATCGGTTATGCAAACTCTAACTAATTTGCCTAACATAATTGTTAACCTCACGAATTTAAGAAAATCTATTTTACATTATATACCTTTTGTTTTCTGGTTTCAATATAAAATAGATAAGGTTTTTTAGAAAATACTGCGTATTTCACCCTTGAAATGGTACAAATTGCATATAAATTAAATTTTATTTTTTATTAAGTTGAATATTACCTCAAATTATGATAGGATATAAAATGGAGGTTCGGTTATGAAAAAATTTATTTGTTGCGTTCTTGTGTCTGTATTAATTCTTATAAATTGTAGTTTGGTTTCTTTTGCTGCTGATAATGATAAAGGAATCCCGATTCCGTATACACTGACAGGTTCTATTGATTATGATTCATTTACTGCTCCCGGATTATCAGGCAATATGCCGGTTTATTATTATGACTATGTTAATGGTAAACCCAACTGGTCTGCGTACTCTTTACTTGATGATTGCCAGAAAAAAGTTTTTGATTACATAGTAAATGCTCCTGTCGGAACCTTAAAAATTACTATGAATTTTGAAAAGGACGAATTTCCATATAGTAATTTTGTTAACGAGTATTTGTACGAAATTATGTATGCTGTCTGCAATGACAGACCAGACCTTTTTTATTATAACGGTTATTCCATAGATGGTTATCTTTACGATAATACTTGTATAAAAAGTCTTGAGTATTCTATCGGAATATATGACAAAACTACATATAATTCTTCAAATATTATTGACTATCATTCTTCTATGATGAATGAAATGCAGTCTGTACCTGTTGATTTATCAAATCGTTATAATTTTGTAAAATCCCTTCATGATTATCTTTGTGATACGATATATTATCCTGACCTGGATAGTTCGGATTATATTGGAAATGCCCACGATGCTTATGGTGCTTTAGTTGAAAAGAGAGCTGTTTGCCAAGGCTATGCTGAATCTTTCAAAATGATTTGCGATTACTATAAAATCCCTTGCGTTTGTGTTACAGGTATAGGCAATGGTGGACCTCATATGTGGAATGCTGTTCAAATGGACGATGGTTTATGGTACTTAATTGATGCAACCTGGAATGACCAGACTGAAAAACCTGCCTCACAGATTTTTTATGATTTCTTCCTTGTGGGTACCAATACTAAAGACACATATTTTGGGGGGAATTCTTTTTCTGCATCTCATATAGTTGATACAAATATGTTTTTGCCCACACTTAAATACGCAACAGATAAATATACACAAACCGATCATTTTACCGAATTTAATGCGACCTATAATAGTTACACGATTGATACTAATAAATATTTAGTTCGTTCTTTCTATGATACGAAAGACAGTTTTGTTTATTATCACGGTATGTATGTTGATGTTAATACCCATGCAACCAACTCAACAATTACTGTTCCAAGCGGTACAGATGGCATTAACGAGAATTGGACTTTGGTGCTAATTGCTGATTGCAATGGCGATGGCTTCGCAGATGCCAGTGACTATGCGGATGCAGTTAATAAAGTTATGTCTGATAAAGAAATCAGTACTGTTTATGATGTAGCGGCTGATGCATATTGTGATGGTTGCCTGGATGTTGTTGATCTTGCTATTTTGGAAAGAGCGATTTCAGGTATGAATACAGAAATTATAATTGAGAATTAAAAAGCAAGCTACTTCAGAAATGAAGTAGCTTGCTTTTTGTTGTGCGAATTATAAATTTGTAAAGAATTCTTTAATTTCAACAGCTTTACCGCAAGTCATTGGTCCTTCTGGACATTTGTGGACATAACAACTGGGACCATAGAATTTGAAAATTGTGTCATCTGTTTCACGAAGCTTTTTAAGCATACAAACAGCGAAATCACGTATTTCCCATTGTGCTCTGTTGCAAGAGCGAAGTTTCATAAATAATAGAAGTTCACGTGCGTTAATAGTCGTAACAATATCAAGTGTGTTACCACTCAATTGAACATAAGCAAGTGTTTCTTCGTCAACACCAAGAGATTTTAATTCTTCATAAACAGCTGCTGTTTTAATGAATGCCTGGCAATATCTTTCTTTAAGTCCTTCGTTTGCTGCAATTGTTTCCGGCAGAATGTGGCGTGTTCTGTCCGTCAAAGATAGTTGAGGAATACCAATCGAGTGCATTCTATGACGTGCAAAATGAGTCAGACAAGAAAGGGATACATTATTGATTCTGAAGGTGAATGTTGCAGCTTCTAAGGGTCTTTGACGTTTTGAATTAATAACCTTTTCTATAATTTTACTACATTCTTCTTTGTCACTAATAATATCTTCTATCTGCGCTGTAGGGAGGTTACAACCTTCAATAAGGGCTGCTCTTGCTATAGCTTTTGAAGCATCTGGAGTATAGCTTAATAATTCAACTGCAGGTTCTTTCTTAATGAATTCTTTTTTGGGTTTGTATGAATATGTGGGGATATCCTGCACAGTTGGGCGTCTGCCTTCAAAATCAGTAAAAATACCGGGAGTCATTCTGCGTGCTTGCTCTAAAAGTGATTCACCAAGTGTTTTGAGTTCTTTGTATTGAGAACCTCTTCCGTAGATCATAGCATAAAGCATATTAATTAATTCACGTGCATTTAATGTGCAATAGAAGTTACTGTACAAAGAATAGGGGAGAAGGAAACGAGCATCTTCTTTTGGAATACCGGCGTCAATAAAAGACTGGTATTCCGAATAGAGGTATTCCATATGCTCAATATATTTGTTCTGAATATTCTTGGATTCAAAGTGGGGAGTATAGTAGCCGAGCTTTGCAAAGTCAACATATCTTCTGGATTTAACAGTAAAAGATGCAAGTCTGAATTCGATTACAAACTGTTCTACAAGAACAGAAACATTCTGGAAAGCTAGGTTGAACACAGTGTGCTCGACTGTTGAAGTATGGCCCGAACGTGTTACTTTAGAAATTAAAGAAGCGTTTTTTTCGGCATCTTTTGAAAGCTCTAAAATTTCGAGAGCTGTACCTGGTTGAGTTGAAATTCTACCGGATGCAGCAGGGAGCCTTTCGCCGGTATCGGTCATTCCTATAATGATGGCTTTTGAATTAGTGTTAAATTCGGCATTCATTTTATGTACCTCCACTATATTTCGCATAATTACTGATATTTTAACACAATATGTCCATAATTTCAATATTTTGTAAAAAAACAAAATAACTAAAAAATCACGTCATTTTTCTCGATTTTGCACTACATTTATCGGTGTTTTATCTTGAAAAAATGTCCTTGTTGTGCTATCATAAATGTAATTATGGGTGTATATAGCCTTTTGGCGATTTTTTACCTTTCAAAGGAGGAAAAAATTATGTCAATTGTAAAAAAAGAAGCTTATTTTAATTCTTCAACAGGTGTCAATAAAATTCGTACCTTATTATGGTACGATGATGAAGTTGAGTCAGTTGCAGTTTTTCAGATTGCACATGGTGTAGCAGAACACATCGGCAGATACGATGAATTTGCTCGTTTTTTAGCTTCCAATGGTTTTGTTGTTTGCGGTAATGATCATATAGGTCATGGCTTGTCTGTTAAAGATGAAGATGATTTAGGCTTTACTGCAGAAAAGGATGGCTACCGTAGATTTGTTGATGATATGCATATTCTTTATTCAATTATGCACAGACGTTACCCCGAACTTCCGTATATTCTTTTCGGTCACAGTATGGGTTCACTTTGTGCAAGAGTTTACGCAAGTTCTTTTGGTTCAGAGCTTGATGGTTTGATTCTTTGTGGTACTGCTCAGCTTCCTGCGGGTCTTGATTTTGCCATTAATACTCTTGACCAGATAGTTGATAAATTTGGTGCTAAAACAGTCAATCATACTGTGGCGGGTTTGCTTAATAAGTTCTCTTCAATCCAGATTAAAGACAGAGCTTCTGACCTTGATTGGTTAAGCGTTAACAGAGAAAATGTAAAAAAATACGCAGAAGATCCTCTTTGTGGCTTTGAACTTACTCTTGCCGGTGTAAGAGATCTTGCAGCAATTGGTATTTTAGCTTGTGATCCGATGTGGCCGGTAACAGTTCCGGTTGATTTACCAATTATGATTATTTCCGGTGCTAAAGATCCTGTTGGGTCAAATGGTAAAGGTCCGATCGCTTGTTCTGATACGTTGATTGAGGCAGGTCACGAGCCTACTGTTATTATTTATCCCGGTGTAAGACACGAAATTCTTAATGAGGATTGCAAAGAAAAAGTTTATAACGATATTTTAGGTTGGACCCGGTCCATTATTTAATCAGGTGAATAATTTGCAAAAAAGTATTTTTGTTTCAGAAGAGGAATTAAACATTCAAAAGGACTTTTCTGAAAAGGTTCGTTATATTTTGAGTTTAAGGTTTCCTGAAGAGGCTCCTAAAGCTTTTGTGCACACATACGGTTGTCAAGGTAATGTTGCAGACAGTGAACACATTAAAGGTATGCTTGTGGAAATGGGCTATACTCTTTGTGAAAAGGTTGAAGAAGCTGATTTGATTCTTTATAATACCTGCGCAATTCGTGAACATGCTGAGGATAGAGTTTTTGGTAACGTTGGAGCATTAAAGAAATTAAAAGCTGAAAAACCACATCTTATAATTGCACTTTGCGGTTGTATGATGCAACAATCTCATATTGCTGAAAAAATTAAAAAAAGTTACCCTTTCGTTTCTTTAGTTTTCGGCACCCATGTTGTTCATAAATTACCTGAACTAATGTCAAAAACTCTTCAAGGCAAAAAAAGAGTTTTTTGCATTGATGAAAGTGAAGGTGTTATTGCTGAAGGTCTTCCGTATTCACGCGATAGTGGCGAAAATGCCTGGATTTCCATTATGTATGGATGCAATAATTTTTGTTCCTATTGTATTGTTCCCCATGTGAGAGGGAGAGAAAGAAGCAGGGAGCCCGGTGTGATTTTAGCTGAAGCTAAACAACTTATTGGTGAGGGCTATAAAAAAATTACTCTTTTAGGTCAGAATGTTAACTCTTATGGTAAGGGTTGCGACTTTAATGTAAACTTTGCAGAATTAATCAGACAATTAGATTCGTTGGATGGTGATTTTGTTTTTGATTTTATGACATCACACCCAAGAGATTGTAGTTTTGAACTTATTGATGTGTTAAGTCAAAGTAAGCATTTCTGCGGACATTTACATTTGCCTGTTCAGTCGGGAAATAACAGGATTCTTAAGGAAATGAATCGCCACTATACACGTGAGCATTATCTTGAGCTTGTTAATTACGCAAAAAAGAAAATTCCGAATGTTGACTTAACAACAGATATTATTGTTGGCTTTCCCGGGGAAACTTATGAGGAGTTTCTGGACACTGTATCTCTTGTAAAAGAGGTTAAATATGGTTCGATGTTTACATTTATATATTCAGCCAGAAAAGGTACACCAGCTGCCGAAATGCCTGATCCATTTTCAAAAGAGGAGAAAACCAAATGGTTTATGGAACTTTTAAAGGTTCAGGAAGAAATTACAGGAAATAAATCAGTTAAAGAAGGCTAAAACCTTTAAAATATTTATCAAAGGAGATCATTTAAAATGACAGTAATTGAACTTACAAGACAGCTTGGCGCTGCAATTCAGCAGGACGAGCGCTACAAAGCTTATGAAGAGGCAAGAAAGGCTAACGAAGCAGATGATGCACTCAATAGTCTTATTGGTAAAATCAATCTTGTTCAGATGAATTATCAGCAGGAAGCAGCTAAAGGCGAAGAGGCTGATTCAGCTACAATGGAAAACTTTGCAAAAGAGTTCGAACAGCTTTATCGTGAAATCATGCTTAATGGTAATATGGTTAAATTTGAGGCTGCAAAAACTCAGGTTGACGATATGATGAATGAAATTATGGGTATTCTTGCTTGCTGTGTTGACGGACAAGACCCTGCAACATGTACACCTCACCAGGAACATAGCTGCGATGGTAGCTGTAGTACATGCGGTGGTTGTCACTAATTAAAATAATTATTATCGCTGAGGTAGAAAATGGCTAAATTATCTCCCATGATGGAGCAGTATTTTGAGATAAAAAAGAATTATGCGGACACGTTGTTGTTCTTTAGATTAGGTGACTTTTACGAAATGTTTTTCGAAGATGCAAAGGTCGCCTCGAAAGAGCTTGAACTTGTTCTCACCGGGAGAGATTGCGGTCAGGAGGAACGTGCGCCAATGTGCGGCGTTCCCTTCCACAGCGCTGATTCTTATATAGCCAAGCTTGTTAGCAGGGGGTATAAGGTTGCTATTTGTGAGCAGGTTGAAGACCCTGCTACTGCTAAAGGTATTGTAAAACGTGATGTTGTACGCATTGTCACGCCGGGTACAGTTATTGAAAGCAATATGCTTGATGAAAGCAAAAACAATTATCTTGCATCTGTTTTTGTTTCAGATAAAAGTTGTGGACTAGCCTTTATTGATGTTTCAACAGGTGAAGTCCATCTTGATTCATTCTCAGACGGAGATACAACTGCAAGAATTATAAACCAGCTTGGTTGTTATTCTCCTAGTGAGGTAATTATCAATAAATACGCATCCTCTGTTAAATCAATTGTTACTTTCATTAAAGATAGACTGTCTGTTGATTATCAGATTGTTTCGGAAGCTCAGTATGATGACCAAGAACTTAAAAATTTAATCAGTGCTCATATTTCAGATGACGGTAGTTTGTCACAGTTTTCTGAAAACAAAAGCTTATTGTATGCTTTTGGATCCGCTCTTGTTTATCTTAAAGGTGTTCAGAAAAATGAATTACAGAACATTAATAACGTAGATTTTTATAACGAAGACAGTTTTTTGACTCTTGATATTACAGCAAGGCGTAATTTAGAACTTACAGAAACTCAAATTAGAAGAGAAAAGAAGGGGAGCCTTCTTTGGGTGCTTGATCATACCAAAACAGCGATGGGAAAGCGCCTTATAAGAAATTGGGTTGAACAGCCCTTAATTAACTATTCTTCAATCATTTTAAGACAGAATGCTGTTGAAGAATTGACTTGTGATACAATTTTACTTGATTCTTTAATGTCGTATCTTTCTGATATGTTTGATATAGAAAGAATTATGACGAGAGTTGTATATGGTACTGCTAATGCTAAGGAACTTAAAACACTTAGTTCTACTATAGATCAACTTTATAACATTAAATCTTCACTAAGTGGCGTAAAATCAAAAATGCTTTCAGGTATTTATGATGATATTGACTTATTAGAAGATGTTAATGATTTAATTAAAAACGCTATAACCGATGAACCACCTCTTTCTGTTCGTGAGGGTGGTATGATAAGAAAAGGTTATAACGAAGAGCTTGATACTTTGCATGATATTGTTGAAAACGGAAAAGGTTATCTTACCGCAGTTGAGCAATCCGAACAAGAAAAAACAGGTATCAAGAAACTTAAAATTGGCTATAACCGAGTATTCGGATATTATATTGAGGTTACAAATTCCTTTAAAGAGCTTGTTCCCGAACATTACATCAGAAAACAGACTCTCTCCAATTGTGAGAGATATATTACACAGGAACTTAAAGAGCTTGAATCAAAAGTTCTTGGTGCACAAGAGAGGATTGTTCGTATTGAGTATGAGCTTTTCTCAGCAATCCGTCAGAATGTTGCTGACCAGCTTGAAAGAGTAAGAAAGACTGCAAGGGCTATTGCAAATCTTGATGCTCTATGCTCTCTTGCGTATTCTGCTGTTAACAATAATTATACAAGACCTGTTGTTGACACTTCTGATGAAATTATAATTAAAGATGGCAGACATCCAGTGGTTGAGTTAATGTTGGGTGGAGCACCCTTTGTTCCCAATGATACCAACCTTGATTGCCGTGATAATAGAATTGCTATTATTACCGGACCTAATATGGCGGGTAAATCTACATATATGCGTCAGGTAGCAATTATTACACTAATGGCACAAATAGGCAGCTTTGTTCCTGCAAGTAGTGCAAAAATCGGTATTGTTGACCGTATTTTTACTCGTGTAGGTGCCTCAGACGACCTTTCAGCAGGTCAGTCTACTTTTATGCTTGAAATGACAGAGGTTGCGGATATACTTAAGTACGCAACATCAAAAAGTCTTATTGTTTTTGATGAAATCGGAAGAGGTACTTCTACATATGATGGTATGAGTATCGCCAGAGCTGTTCTTGAATACACTGCTGATAAAAAGAAAATTGGTGCAAAGACATTATTTGCTACACATTACCATGAATTAACAGAGCTTGAGACTACCGTTGATGGTGTTAAGAATTATAATACATCTGTAAAAAAACGCGGTGATGACATTACATTCCTGCGTCGCATCGTTAAAGGTGCAGCTGATGGAAGCTATGGTGTTGAGGTTGCAAAGCTTGCAGGTGTTCCTAAGGCTGTTGTTGAAAATGCAAAGAAAATTCTTGCTACGCTCGAAAGTCAAGAAAGAGTTAGTGTTGTTTCCGAAATTAAGGAAACTGAAGATAACGAGGATTTGTTACAGCTATCTTTTTCTAGTGGTGGTAAGGAGCAGATTATTGAAAAATTAAAAAATATTGATGTTAATACACTTACGCCTATTGAGGCTATGACTACTTTGTTTGAACTTCAAAAGAGCGCAGAGAATTTATAATTTATTTTACCGAAAGGAGGGGAGCTCTTGCCTCGCATAAATGTATTGCCTAAGAATATTGCAGATTTAATTGCAGCAGGTGAGGTTGTTGAACGCCCTTCTTCGGTTATTAAAGAGTTTGTTGAAAACTCAATTGATGCAGGTGCTACCAATATTACAATTGAAATTAAGAATGGCGGTAAAACTTATATACGTGTTACTGATAATGGTTGTGGTATTGATAGGGATGATGTAAAAAAAGCTTTTATAAGCCACGCTACAAGTAAAATATCCCAGGTTGAAGACCTTGATGCTATTGCAACTCTGGGTTTCAGGGGTGAGGCTCTTGCTTCCGTTTGTGCTGTTTCACGTGTTGAGCTTTTAACCGCAACTCCCGATTCAGCTTTTGGTACACGTTATGTTATCGAGGGGGGAGAGGAAATCCTCCTTGATGATGCTGGTTGTCCTGTTGGTACAACTATAATAGTGAGAGATTTGTTTTATAATATTCCTGCAAGAATGAAATTCCTTAAGAAGGATGTTCAGGAGGGGAATTATATTGCAACACTTTTAGAAAGAATTGCAGTTTCAAACCCGGCTATTTCCTTTAAGTTTATAAGGGATGGTAAATTACAGTTTTCAACACCTGGTGACAATGATTTGAAATCAGCTATTTATGCTGTATTTGGTAAAGAGTTTACAGAAAATCTTATACCTGTTCGAAATGAACAAAACGGAATTGCTGTTTATGGTTTCATTGTTAAACCCACAGCAGGTCGTGGCAGTCGTTCAATGCAAATATTTTTTGTTAATAAACGCTTTGTTAAAAGTATTGTGTTTTTAAGTTCGTTAGAGGCTGCATACAAAAATTCCATTATGGTTGGTAAATATCCAGCTTGTGTTCTTTTTGTTGATATGCCTTATGAATCTGTTGATGTTAATGTACATCCTGCAAAAACAGAAGTCAGATTTTTCGAAGAAAAAAAGGTTTTTGATTGTGTTTATTATGGGGCTTTATCTGCTCTTCAAGGTGATACGACACGTGTTCAAGCCAAATTTTCTGAGGCAAAGGTTTTTGCTAAACCTGCAGATGTTGGTGAACAATTAAAAATTACAGAAATTCAAAAGCCGAAAACATTTCAGATTAAAGAAGTTGGTAAAGCTGTTACAGGTGTTGAAAATGTTGTTCATTCCCCTGAAACAGAACAACCAAAACAATTTGATTTTTTAAAAGATGAATATCTGAAACCTTCTGTTAGTAAAGTTGTAATTTCCGATATAAAAAAAGGACCGATTACAGAAGACAAAAATGTTATTAGTTCTTTGAATATTAATATTTCTACAAGTAAGGTTATTGAAAGTGAATTTTCTGAAAGTGTAGAGGATGTTTTGGTAAAACAGGAACAAACAGAACCTGCGGTTTGTGTTTCTACATCTGAAAAGGAGCTACCGTTAGATTATAAGTATATTGGTGAAGCGTTTAATACTTATTTAATAGCTGAGCTTGAAGGTAAACTTGTTTTAATTGATAAACATGCTGCACATGAAAGAATACTTTTTGAAAAATATAAGTCTGAGGGTCGTGGACAATCACAGATTATGCTTCAGCCTGTAAATGTTACACTTTCGCCTGACGAATATAATGCTGTGCTCGAAAATACGGAGCTTCTAGAGGAAGCAGGGTACGATATTTCAGATTTTGGTGATAGATGTGTAAAAGTAAATGCATGCCCTCCCGAGTTAATAGATTGTAATATTTCAGATATAGTTATAGAACTTGCAGGTTATCTTGCAAACAATGTGAAGTCTTTGATTCCTGAGAAACTTGATTGGATACTCCATTCAAGGGCTTGCAGGGCTGCGGTGAAAGCAGGTAATTTTACATCTTCTTATGAGGCTGAAAAATTTGTTGAATTGCTTTTAAAACGTGAAGATATAAGATTTTGTCCTCATGGTAGACCTGTTTTGATTGAAATGACAAAAAAAGAACTAGAAAAACAATTTAAGCGTATTATATAAGGTGATTTTGTGAAGAGAAAAGCAGTTGTTGTCGTAGGTGCTACGGCTTCAGGTAAAACTGCATTAGGTATCTATATTGCAAAAAAATATAATGGTGATGTAATTTCAGCTGATTCCATGCAAATTTATAAAGGTATGAATATTGCAACAGCTAAGCCTGATTCTGATGAAATGGATGGGATAAAGCACCATTTGATCGATTTTCTTGATGTTACTGAGAATTACAGCGTTTCCGCATACTGTGATGATGCAATAAAAACTTTTAATTTTATTGTTAATTCAGGTAAACTTCCGGTTATTGTTGGTGGCACGGGACTTTATATAGATTCATTTCTTTCTAATACTCAGTTTCTTAATAATGCTACATCTACAGTGGTTAAAGAACAATTACAAAAAGAATTTAATGAAAATGGAATTGAAGTACTGTATAATGAATTGTGTGAAATTGATCCTAAGGCAGCAGAAAACATTCACCCCAATAATACTGTAAGGGTGTTGAGAGCTCTAGAGTTATATAGAACTACAGGCAAAACATTAACCCAACAGAACGAAGATTCGCATAATATTGAATCTGATATTGAGCCTTTGTATATTGGTATTGGTTATTCAGATAGAGAAATGCTCTATGATAGAATAAATCGTCGAGTTGATATCATGCTTGAGAAAGGTTTACTTCAGGAAGCTAAAACCTTTTACGAACAAAACCCCTCTAAAACTGCAGTAAATGCAATTGGTTATAAAGAATTGAAGCCTTTTCTGGATGGCATTTTACCTATTGAGGATTGTGTTGAAAATTTAAAAAGAGAAACCAGGCATTACGCTAAAAGGCAAATAACCTGGTTTAAAAGAAACAAAAATATTAATTGGCTCTATGCTGATTTGATGAGTTACGATGAATTACTCGGAAAAGTAGATGAGTTAATTGAAGATTTTTTAGGCGGTGATTTGATTGGATAATAAGACGGTGAAAAGAATTTTATCAATAGTTGCTATTGTATTATTGGTTGGTTTTGTTTCATCATATATTATTTATCACATAGTTAAGCAGTCAAACACCGACATTAAAACAGAGTTTGCTTTAAAGGAAACGGTTTACAAAACTATTGAAACTCAGTGTTTTGTCATAAGAGATGAAGAGTTTATAAAAAATAATGCGGGTGGCACCAAGGTATCGTTTGCAACAAATGGTGAAAGAGTTGCAAGTGGTGATACTGTTTCTATTGTTTTTGATCAAACAGAAGATGCTGCGGCTTATTTAAAAAAGAAAGAGTTAGAAAAAAACATAAAGCATTTTGAAGAACTTGAGGGACAAGCTAATTTCCAAACTTTTAATATTGATTCTTTAACAAAAAAGATCAATGGCGAGTTATATGATTATCTTGATGCTGTTGATAACAGGGATTATGTTAAAGCGACCTCATCTGCAGAAGCTTTCAGGGATTCAGTAACAGGTAAGCAAATTGCTACCGGTGGTACTTTGGATTTTTCAGAGAAATTAGATGGTTTAAAAAGTCAATTAGATTCCCTTAACTCATCAGAGAATTCCTACACAGAGATAAAAACAGAAAACGCAGGGTATTTTATCAGCGGTTCAGATGGTTATGAGAATACTCTAGATTTCGATAAAATAGATGATTTGACTGTTGATGATATTTCAAATGCAATTAAGTCAAAGCCTAAAGAGATTTCTGATGATATTGTTGGTAGAACTGTAGCTTCATTTAAATGGTATATTGCTTGTGCTATAGATTCAGAAAAAACTGTTGATTTGGAATATGATAAGCAAATTTATGTAAACTTTCCTGTAGCCGGTGTTGAAAAATTGCCAGTCACAATTTATAAAATTGGTGATAGGACAGGTGATACAACCTTAGTTGTTCTATGCTGTGACGAAATGAATGAAAGTTTATCCTCTTTCAGAATTGAAGATATTGAAATTATTACTGACGAGTATACAGGTTATAAAATATCTAATTCATCTATACGAACACTTAATGGCGAACAGGGCGTTTATATTGTTCGTGGTAATTTGATGGGTTTTAGAAAAATTCATATTGTTTACTCAGCAGATGATTTTACAATTGTTGATAATCCTGAGAAAAAATCGGATTACATAAGGCTTTATGATAAGGTTGTTACAGAGGGGGTTGATTTATATGACAACAAACTTATTTGATACCGCTCATTTTGATGTAATTACTGAAAACTTAAAGTCAATTAACGATCAGATTGCAGAAGCAGCAATAAAATCTGGTCGCTCACCTGAAGATGTTCGCTTAATGGCTGTTACAAAAACTGTTTGTACAGAGTATATAAACCACGCTATAAAAAACTGCGGTGTGGATTTAATTGGTGAAAACAAGGTTCAGGAGTTCCTTTCTAAAAAAGATGATTTATTTTTAGAGGGTGTTGAAAAGCATCTTATTGGACATTTACAAACTAATAAAGTTAAAAAAATTGTCGGTCAGGTTGATATGATTCAATCTGTTGACAGTTTAAAGGTTGCTCAATGTATTTCAGCTGAGTCTGTGAAGTTGGGTATAAATTCGCAGATACTTCTTGAAATAAATATTGGTGATGAAGAAAATAAAACAGGTTTTGACAAGGGAGCTTTTACCGATTCATTGGATGAAATTGCTCTTTTGCCAAATATAACTGTTAAAGGATTAATGACCATTCCGCCCATTTGTGAAAATTCACTTGAATTAGAAAAATATTTTGAGCGAATGAGTAATTATTATAATGAAATCAAGTCAGGAAAATTCAACAACTTTGATTTCGAAATTTTATCAATGGGAATGACCGGCGATTACCGTGAGGCAATTCTCCATGGTTCAAATTTAGTCAGAATTGGTTCCGGAATTTTCGGAGCAAGAAATTATAATTAACTGGAGGTTAACACTATGTCTTTTATGGATTATTGGAAAAAATTTACAAACTCAGAGGAAGAAGAAGATTTTGATGAAGTTGGTCAGGAGGAGGGGACCGAAACTTTTGAACCTCGTCCTTTTGCAACTAAATCAGCTTATGATGAATATGAACCCGAGGCACCAAGAGCAACAACTCGTTCAAGAAGAGGTGCTTCTGACCCAAGCAGAGTTGTTGATGTAAGAACAACGGCTATGTTACAGGTTGTACTTGTTAAACCAGACAAATTTGAAGATGCTCGTGCAATTGCCGACCACCTTAACGACAAGAGAACTGTTGTACTTAATCTTGAAGCTGCAAGCAAAGAGGTATCAAGACGTCTTGTTGATCTTCTTAATGGTGTTGCATACGCTAATGGTGGTCAATTAAAAAAGGTTTCTACAAATACTTATATTATTACTCCTTATAACGTTAATGTATCCGGAGACCTTATTGACGAATTGGAGAATACAGGTGTATTTTTCTAATTAAAATAATTACGTGGAAACGGGGAATTTTATTATGATGACACCATCCGAACTTAGAGAATATGAATTTAAAAGTGCGGGAAGAAACGCATATAAATCTGATGATGTTGATAATTTTTTCGGTGAAGTTGCAGTTGCTTATGAAAAATTGTACAGAGAAAATATAGAATATGCAAAAAGAGTTAGTTTACTTGCCGACAGACTTGAGCAATTTAAGCAGGATGAAGATCAGATAAAACAGGCTGTTATTGGTGCACAGAAAGCAGCTGACATTATTGTAAAAGAGGCTGAAATGTCTATTGCAGATTCTAAAGAGGAAGCTGAGGCTATTCTTGCAGCAGCAAAAGGTGAGGCTGAAGTAATTAAGTCGGATGCAGAAAAACAAGCAATCGCGGATTCTGATTTACTTTTGTCTATTGCTCGTGATAAAGCTGAAGAAATTATTAATAAAGCTAAAGAAGAGGCTCGTGGAATTATTATTGAAGCTAACGATTCAGCTAAGGATACTGTTGGTGCTGCTACAAGAACAATTACAAGTGAATCAATTCATTATGAAATGCTTAAAAAAGAGGTTTCAGATTTTCGTGCATCAATTCTTGCACAGTACAAGGCTCATATTGAAATGATTTCGAAGCTTCCTGAACTTGCCGTTGAAGAGGCTGATAAAGTTGAGGCAACAGAAACTGCAGTTGATGATGATATTGTTGATGAGATAAAATCAGTCGATCCTGAAAACAATATTATTGAATATATTGATAATGACACTGATAATGAATTTTCTGATGAAATTAAATTTTCTGAAAATGAAGAAGAATCTGATGGCGAATTGGTTGTAAAAACTAATCTTCCTTTTGATTTTTTTGAAGAAACTACTCCCATTGAGTTTGTTGAAAATGAAGATGATGAGTCAGATGAGTCTGTAAAGGTTTCAGATATTGACGAAAAACTCGCAATTGTCAATGACGATACTGATGATGTTGTTTCAGAAAATAAAGTTGAAGATCAATTTGTTTCTGAACAAGAGGAAAGCGAAGAGAACAAAGAAATAGTAGAGAAGGAAGAGTTGTCTGATGATGATTCTTCAGATATACCGATTTCAAAAGGTTTTACTATCAATGCAGCTACTGTTTCTGATGATATCGATGTTTTTTCAGAAACAAAAAGCGAATCCAGACCCGCCATTTTTGATTCATTCGGCACAATTGATGATGAGGATGATGAGGATGATGACGTTGAGGACGAGCCTAAGAAAAAATTTGGTTTGTTCCGTAGAAAAAAATAATTAAGGTGAAGGTTAATGTCTGTTATTGCAGCAATATTGTTATGTTTAGCACTTGTCGGTGCTGACCAGATTATCAAGATACTTGTTATAAATAATTTAAAACCGATTCAATATATTGATGTTATTGACGGTTTTTTGCGTTTTCGCTATGTTGAGAACACAGGTGCAATATTTGGCTCCTTTTCAGCGCACACTGCAATATTGACTGTTTTTTCAATTGTTTTATTGGGCGTAACAATATTTTTTCTTGTTACAAATAAAAATAAAAGCAAACTTGTTAACCTTTGTCTTCTTTTTATGATTTCTGGTGGAATAGGTAATATAATTGACAGAATACGTCTTAAATATGTTGTTGATTATATTGAACCTCTTTTTGTTGATTTTGCAGTTTTTAATTTTGCTGATTGCCTTATTACAGTAGGTGCATTTGCATTAATTATCTATCTTATTGTAGATCTTATAAAAGATTATAAAAAAGAAAAACCGGGGAATAAAGATGCAAAAAATTGAGCTTTCTGTTTCGTCTGAAGTTGTAGGATTGCGTCTTGATAAAGCTATACCTTTACTTTACGCTGATATCTCTAGGAATTCAGTTCAACAGTTGATTGATAACGGATGTGTTCTTGTAAACGGAATTGTTTGTAATAAAAAATACTCTGTTAAGGCAAACGATTGCATTGTATTAGACTTACCTGAACCAAAGGAACTTTCTGTAAAAGCTGAAAATATACCGATTGATGTTATATATGAAGATGAACACCTTCTCGTCGTTAATAAACCGAAAGGGATGGTTGTACATCCTGCGGCAGGAAACTATGAAGGTACATTAGTCAATGCACTTCTGTATCATTGCGGTAATTCTTTATCTGGTATAAATGGTATTATCAGACCGGGAATTGTTCATAGAATTGATAAAGACACAAGTGGCCTTTTGATTGTTGCAAAAACTGATGTAGCTCATAGAGGTCTTGCAGAGCAAATTAAGGACCATAGTTTTACAAGAGAGTATAAAACGGTAGTTGTTGGTAATGTTAAAGATGATGAGGGAACGATTGATGCTCCAATCGGAAGGCATCCCAAGGATAGAAAAAAACAAGCAGTAACTGATAAAAACTCGAAAAATGCTGTTTCTCATTTTACAGTTTTAGAAAGGTTTAATGGATTTACTTTTCTTAAAGTTCGCTTAGAAACAGGCAGAACACACCAGATAAGAGTGCATATGGCATTTAAAGGTCATCCTGTTGCAGGGGATGTTGTTTACGGTAACCCAAAGAAAACTTTTGGTCTTGAGGGTCAATGTCTTCATGCTGCCACTATTGGGTTTATTCACCCT
Organism: Acutalibacteraceae bacterium; assembly: GCA_045602345.1. Taxonomy (GTDB): domain Bacteria; phylum Bacillota; class Clostridia; order Oscillospirales; family Acutalibacteraceae; genus DTU089. The sequence goes on from JAZSBI010000188.1 coordinate 51,039, forward strand.
ATAACAAAGGAATACCTTGAGTTCACATCGGATTTACCGGCATACTTTGTTGATTTTCTCAGGAGAATTTCATAATGACAGAAAAATATAGTGAGTGGCTATTAGTTTCAGATATAGATGGAACATTAAATACTAAATCGATGAAATTGCCAGATAATAACAAAAAGGCTATCAGAGCATTTGTTGACAATGGTGGTAACTTCACATTGTGTTCTGGGCGTAATTTGCAATCTCTTTCAATACATTATGAAAAGTTAGGTATTAATACTCCGGCAATTTTTCTTAATGGTGCAGGTATTTACGATTTTTCTAAAAAAGATTTACTTTATCTTAATCCCATTACAGAAGAAGGCGAGAATGTAATTCTCGAAGTTTTGAAAGCTCACAAATCACTTCAATTAACTGTTTATTCGCCGGAAAAGCTGTATCTTACAACCCGGAAATGTATCTATGGTCTTGTGATTTCAAAACTGGATAATTTGGATTATGAGCTTTGTAAACGTGTTTCTGACTTACCTAGGGGCGTTTGGGGTAAGGTGTCATTTTTTGGTACAAAGAAATTAATAAATCAATTACAAGAGTTCTTTAAAAACGATGTAAACATCTGTTTGTTTGAGTGCTTTAAAACTTCACCATTTACACTTGAAGTTGTTAATAAAGGTGTAAATAAAGGGAATGCTGTTTTGAAACTCGCACAAATATTGAATGTAAAAAAATCTAATACTGCAGCTATTGGTGATTATTATAATGATGTTGATATGTTAAAAATGGTTGAACATCCCGTGTGTTGCGGTCAAGCACCGGAGGACATTAAGACCATATGTGAATATGTTGCTTGTCATTGTAATAATGGTGCAGTTTATGATTTTATAAATTACATACAATCAAATTATATTGTATAATTGGAGGAATACTTATGGACGCAAATTCTAAAAAAGAATTAGCAAAAATTGCTTGTAATGTTCGTATGGGCATTATTGAGGGTACTTTTAACGCAAAATCGGGACATCCCGGTGGTTCACTTTCTATTGCTGAGATTGTAACATATCTCTACTTTAAAGAGATGAATGTCGATGTAGCAGCACCCTTAAAGGAGGATCGCGACAGATTTGTTCTTTCTAAAGGTCATGCAGCTCCGGCACTTTATTCTGTAATGGCTCAGAAAGGTTATTTCCCGGTGGAAGAATTAAAAACTCTTCGTAAGGTTGATTCACGACTTCAGGGACATCCTAGTATGAATTATCTTCCCGGTATAGATATTAGTTCAGGTTCTCTTGGTCAAGGTATTTCTGCTGCATGTGGTATGGCTTTAGGTGGTAAACTTAAAGGTGAAGCTTTCAGAGTTTATACTATTCTTGGTGATGGTGAAATTGAAGAAGGTCAGGTCTGGGAAGCTGCAATGTATGCAGCTGCAAAAAAACTTGATAATCTTGTTGCGTTTGTTGATAATAACAATCTTCAGATTGATGGTTCTGTTGAGGAAGTTAACTCACCTTATCCAATTCCTGAAAAATTCGCAGCTTTCGGTTGGAATGTAATCGAAATTGACGCACACAATTTTGATGAAATCGAATCAGCTCTTAATAGTGCTAGAGATTGTAAGGGTAAACCTACAGCGATTATTGCAAAATCTGTTAAGGGTAAAGGCGTTTCATTTATGGAAAACCAGGTTAACTGGCATGGTGCTGCTCCTAATGCGGAACAGTATGAAATCGCAATGGCAGAGCTTAAAGCAGCTCTTGCAGATTTGGAGGGTTAAGTTATGGCAGAAGTAATTAAAACAGCAACTCGTGATGCTTATGGTAAAGCTCTTGTTGAGCTTGGTGAAAAGAATCCTAATGTTCTTGTTCTTGATGCTGACCTTGCTGCGGCAACAAAAACAGGTGCATTTAAGAAAGCTTTTCCTGAAAGATTTTTTGATACAGGTATCGCTGAAGGCAATATGATGGGTGTTGCTGCCGGTCTTGCAACTACAGGTTATACAGTTTTCGCTTCTTCTTTTGCAATGTTTTCCGCTGGTCGTGCTTTTGAACAAGTAAGAAATACAATTGCTTATCCTCACCTTAACGTAAAAATTGGTGCTACTCACGCAGGTATTTCTGTTGGTGAAGATGGTGCCAGCCACCAGTGTTGTGAAGACATTGCTCTTATGCGTTCAATTCCCGGTATGGTTATTCTTAACCCTGCAGATGACATTGAAGCAAGAGCAGCTGTTCTTGCTGCCGCAGAACATGACGGTCCTGTTTATATGCGTTTCGGCAGACTTGCTGTTCCTAGAATTTTTGATGAAAATTATAAATTTGAAATTGGTAAAGCAGTAACACTCAAAGAGGGTACTGATGTAACAATTATTGCTACAGGTCTTATGGTTAATGAAGCAATTGAGGCAGCTAAAACACTTGAAGCTGAAGGTGTTTCTGTTGAACTTATCAATATGCACACAATTAAACCTCTTGATAAAGAAGCTGTAATTAAGGCTGCAAAGAAAACAGGCTGTATTGTTACAGCAGAAGAACACAATATTATTGGTGGTCTTGGAGATGCAGTTTGCGATGCAGTTTGCGATGAATATCCTGTTCCGGTTGTAAAGCTTGGTGTTGAGGATACTTTTGGTAAGTCCGGTCCTGCAGTTGAGCTTCTTCACATTTTCGGTTTGGATGCTGATAATATCGTTAAAAAGGCTAAATTAGCCATTTCTAAAAAATAATTATTTATAATTAGTTTTGTTATTTGCTGTTTTTTATTGAAAATATAAAAAAACTATGTTATAATGATAAAAATATTATTAATTATGAATAGGTAGGAGATTATATGGCTAACTGTCCTAAGTGTGGTTATAAGCTTAAGTTTACTGATTTCAGACCGGAGTGTCCCGGTTGCGGCGTAAACCTTATGTATTATAATAATCAGGAAAGACTTGCAGAGGATGCCGACAAGGCAGAGGCAGAGCACGTGCAAATGCAACCAAAGGTAGACAGAATTAAGTTTGCTTTTATTGGTACAAAGCTTTCAATTGCTCGTTTAGTGCTTCTTTTCCTCCCCATTGGTATGCTTTTCTTACCGCTTGTAAGCGTAGAGGCAAGCTTGCCTTATAAGAATATTGATATGAACGTTTCCATTCTTGAGATTGTTACGGAAGTTGTTATGAAGCTCAATTTTGAGGTTCTTTTAGATATGATTGCAGGCTCACAAGTAACAAGAATAGCGTTTATATTCTACGTGCTTGCAATTCTCTATATTTTCTTAGCTGCAGTTATCGCAATTGCAAGAATTCCTGTTGTAGCTACCTCTTGCTCAATCAAGTCAAACGGTAGCGACAGAAACATTACTCTTGCAACCCTGGGCATCATTTTCACAGCACTCAGCATGGTTTGCTTTATGGTGTTCACAACCCAAATCTCCGCTTCTTTCGGTGAAATGTACCATGGCTCACTTTCATTTGGCGGCTTCCTTGCTATTTTAGGCTTCGTAGCAGGTATTGTTATAGAGGTTTTAATTAAAAAAGCAGATGCACCTGTTAAGTATAAGGACATTTCTGAATTTGTTGAAAGAGTTGAAGCAAGAAAGGCAGAAAAAGAAGCTGCTTTAGAGGAAGCAAGACAAATTATAGCAGATTACGAAAAGGCAAAAGCAAATTAAGCTTGAATAAAAAATCACCCGAAGAGTTAAGCTTTTCGGGTGTTATTTTTAGAGTGGTCGAAGGATTTTGTGATTAAGTTTTTTTTGCTCAGGTAAGGCACAAAACGCAGTTAATCCTTTCGGATTAACGAGTATTTTAACTAAATATGAGTGGAAAATACTATCCCCAAATATGATTCGGATATACTAGGTTGGAATTATGAAAAAAGTAAAAGTGATTTTAATAATAGTAATA
>JAZSBI010000189.1:0-14220 GCA_045602345.1 Acutalibacteraceae bacterium
AGAAGTAAATGCTGAAGAAGGATATTTCAAAGATTATAATGAAAAGGCATTTACAAGCAAGGACTTCAGATTCACTTATAAAAACAGTTATATCTATGCATTCCAGATGAGACCTGATGGTAAGGATGTCGAAATCAAGACACTGGCAAAACGCAGTCGCCACGATATTCTCATCAAAAATGTTTCTCTTCTCGGTTGCGAAAAGGCTATTGAATTTGAAAGAACAGAATCGTCTCTTAAAATAAAATCAAACGAAATGCTTACTTCTGATTTACCTGTTTGCTTTAAAATTGAAATTGAATAATTATTTAACGAACGAGAGTGGTTCTTATATAAAATGAGGATATAGAAAAATAAACAGATTGTAATTTATTAAACTAAATAATAAACATTCAAGTGCAATGGGATATAAAATCCTGTTGCACTTTTTCTATTTGAAAAGGAGTAATCAAATGAAACAAACAACACTTGAAGATTTATATTATGGCAATATAAACCCCAATGAAATAAGCTTTGTGAGGGGTTCTGAATATGGTAAATGCAAAGGGTAAAAAGAGTCGAACTTCATACGGTTGTGAAAGGCATATTTTCACCGATACTGCGTCATTAAAGCTTGAAATACGTTCGTATTCCTTCGCTTTTCTTCCTTGTCTTGGCAAAAATCTGCTCTTTCACAACTTTAAAAATAAAAACATATTCAGTCGACTCTTTTTACCCTATAAAGTAACGGAGCTTTCAAAGTCTGTATGCAGTCAGTTGACCGAAGAATACATAAATAAAATTAATGAACTTGAATCAGCCTACACCCGAATACTGTCCGAAACAGAACGAGAGTATTTCATATCCGGCTTCAAACTCGGTGCTAAAATAATGACCGAAGTCTATAACGGTAGAAGCACAACCTTTCGTGAAACGTAAATTGTATAATACGACATTATAGCAGAATGTGTTTTATCATATTTTTATGCGATTAATATTCTTGTTGAAAGAGTTTGAATTTTGTGGTAAAATATTTAAAATAAAAATATCAAAATAATGACTCTGTTGAGAGGTGTTTTTGTGTCAAAAAACAATGCTGATTTTTTTAAGAATAAGAATGAATGGTCGGTTATAAAAGATAAGCTTCTTGGTTGTTACCTCACGCCGTATTTTCAAAAAGTTTTACATACAGGAAAGCCTATTTTCTATGTTGACTGTTTTGCCGGCAAAGGAAAATTTGAAGATGGCAATGACGGCTCTCCTCTTATTGCCCTTCGTATTCGTGAAGATTGCTTGAGTAGAACTTCAATAAGAATAAAGAATGGTTCTATTCAAACATGTTTTATTGACATGAACTATGCTGAGGAACTCAACAAAAACATCTCAGGTATTTCTCCGAGTTATGACACACCTACAGTTTTATCAGGTAAATATGAAGATAATATTGAAAATTGTTTGAGAGATAAGAAAGGGTTCAATGTTTTTCTTTATATTGATCCATATGGCATTAAAGCACTTGACTCTGCTATGTTTGATAAATTTAAATCATTTGGTTTTTCAACTTTCGAGATGCTCATTAATTTCAATTCCTTTGGCTTTTTTCGTGATGCTTGCAGAGTAATGCAGGTTGACTACAAAAACGATATGGCATTGCAAGGGCTTGAAGAATTGGTCGAATTTGACCCTACAACAGTTGATTCTAGTAAACAATCTGAATTGCTGTTAAGTAGTATTGCTGGCGGCGATTATTGGAAAAACATTGTTATTGATTATCGTGATGGAAAAATTGATGGATATCAAGCTGAGCAAAGATTATCCTCTGAGTATAAGAAAAGATTAAAGCAACGTTATTCATATGTTTTGGATATGCCTATAAGATTAAAAGCAGGTCAACGTCCAAAATACAGAATGATTCATGTTTGTGACCATGAAGAAGGTTGCTTTTTAATGGCTCAGAATATGCAAAAGCGAAAAGATGAGCTTTTTATAAATATTCAGCAACGAGGTCAAATTTCTTTTTCAGATTTAGGAGCATTGGGTTCGTCATCGGTTGAAGGTGAATACTACACTAGAGAAGAAATCGTTGACAAAATTCGTACTCATATTACGCAGATGCCGGAAAAAGTTGGTGTTACAAAGTTCATAGCATCATTTGTTAATGAATACGGATTAATTTGTGAATTCAAAATGATTTATGAAATCTTGGAAGAATTACAAATAAGCAGAGCAATACAAATTGTTCGTGAACCTAGCGAAACTCAAAAAGGTAGACCTACCGCTTTTTGGGAAGAAAAGAAAGATCAGACTGTTACAATATGGAGGCACTAATTAAAATGAAAAAAGTTAAAGGGTACATCGAGCGTAAATCTATGCTTTATGTAACTGGTGTTGAGTATGGTGACTACACAATGAACCATGTACTTGGCTGTGCTCATGGTTGCAAATTTCCATGCTATGCATTTTTACAAAAGAAAAGATTTGGTCAGGTATCTTCGTATGAAAAATGGTTAGAGCCTTATCTTGTTTCCAATACATTAGAATTGCTTGATAAAGAAATTCCCAAATTAAAAGATAAGATTAAATCTGTTCAATTATGTTTTACAACTGACCCGTTTATGTATGGTTACGATGAAATTGCACAAATGAGCATAGATGCGATTAAAAAGTTAAACGCTGCAAACATTAAGTGCACGGTTCTTACAAAGGGAATCCTACCTATTGAATTATCTAACTTATCTTCTGAAAATGAATATGGTATAACTCTAGTGTCAACAAATGAAGATTTTAGAAATCAAATGGAGCCACATACTGCTAGCTATACTGAAAGGTTAAATGCTTTAAAAGCATTGCATGATAAAGGTTGTAAAACATGGGTTAGCATTGAACCTTATCCCACACCCAACATAATTGAACAATCGTTAGAGGATATTCTTGAAGAAGTATCTTTTGTAGATAAGATAATATTTGGTAGAACTAACTATTCTACAGTTGTTTCAGCTTATCCTAATCATAAAAAGTTTTATAATGAATCAGCAAATGATGTGATTGAATTTTGTAAAAATAGAGGAATTTTCTATCATATTAAAGAAGGAACAATTACCAATAAATAGATATAATCATTAAAATCTAAATATGTTTATAAAAGTTCTTGAAAACTCATTGATTTCAAGGGCTTTTTTATTTGTTGTAGAAAGTATTAAGGTCTAAAAAATGAATTTATTTCTTTTTAAAAAATGATATTGCTTTTGTTCCAACTTTGGAATATAATGATTACAACATCAATTTGAGGTGAACAATATGTTAGCTTTTATGACTGCGAATGAAGCGGCTGAAAAATGGAATATTTCTCATAGACGAGTTATAACTCTTTGCAGAGAAAATCGAATTGAGAATGCAGCAATGCTTGGCAATATGTGGATTATTCCTATTGATGCAACCAAGCCGGAAGATGCAAGAACATTGAGATATAATAAAACCGAAGAAAAATCAGTTAAACCCTTTTTGAAATGGGCAGGCGGAAAAAGTCAGCTGCTCAAAGAAATTGAAAAATACTATCCTTTTGCCGATTCCAATTTTACAAAATATGCTGAACCTCTTGTTGGCGGCGGTGCAGTTTTGTTTGACATTCTGAGCAAATATGATTTAAAAGAAATCTACATCAGCGATATTAACGCTGAACTGATGAATACCTACAAGGTAATACGTGATGATGTTGATAGCTTGATTACTTTGCTGAATAATTTGCAAGATGAATTCCTAACTTTAAATGATGAAGGCAGAAAAGATTACTATTATATTCAAAGAGAACGATTCAACTATCTTAAAAGTACAAATATTTTCAATGTTGAAACTGCCGCACTTATGATGTTTCTAAATAGAACTTGTTTTAATGGTCTATACCGAGTTAATAAAAAAGGTCAGTTCAACGTTCCTATGGGAGCATATAAAAATCCTTTAATATGTGATGAAAAGAACTTGATAGCTGTTTCTGATAAACTTCAGCACGTTCATATTGTTTGTAGCGATTATAGAGAATCGGCAGATTTCATTGATGATCACACCTTTGTATATTTCGATCCGCCTTACAGACCTTTAACTGAAACATCCGGATTCACTGCATATACTGAAGCTTTGTTTGATGATGAAGCACAGAAAGAACTTGCGAGATTTGTTAATGAAATGGATAAAAAAGGTGCAAGGATTGTTGTAAGCAATTCTGATCCTAAAAACGCAAATGAAGATGATGATTTCTTTGATGAAATATATTCGACACATAACATAACAAGAGTTGATGCTGTCAGAATGATTAACAGCAACAGCAAAAACAGAGGTAAAATCAAAGAGCTTTTAATTTCGAACTTTTAAGGAGAATTGATATGAGAGATTTTAATACTTGGTTGTCAGGCTTTCGTGACAGTATAGCTGACTACGGATACTATGTTGATTTTGAAAAGGTACACCGTAACATTGACAGCATAAAAGTAGAATTAAATATTCTAAATTCATTGATTGGCTCTAAAAGTATTGAAAGTGACTTTGAGAAATTGATTGCTGATTATCCTAATGTTCTCAAATGTATTCCTCTTCTTTTAGCTGTAAGAGCAAATGAAATTTATGCCATTGATGATGATGGTGCATTTACATATACATTTAACAGATCAACTCTTTCAGTTGAACAATACAAAACCTTTATGAGAAAAACAGGTCTGTTCGATTTGATTGAAAATCATATAATCAGCAATCTTGTTGACTATGCAACGGGTGTTGAAACTGGCATGGATTCTAACGGTCGTAAAAATCGTGGCGGTCATTTGATGGAAGATTTGGTGGAAGGTTTCATTAAAAAAGCTGGATTTATTAAGGATGAAAATTATTTTAAGGAAATGTATATTCATCAAATAACTGGTATGTGGGGTATAGACTTATCCGCTATTTCAAATCAAGGCAAAATGGAAAAACGTTTTGATTTTGTAGTTAAAACAGATAATATGATTTATGCCATTGAAACTAATTTTTATGGCAGTGGCGGCAGCAAGCTGAATGAAACTGCAAGAAGCTACAAAACTCTTGCTTGGGAAACCGAAGAAATAGACGGATTAACTTTTGTATGGTTTACTGACGGTAAAGGTTGGACAAGTGCCAGAAACAACCTTGAAGAAACCTTTGATGTTATGGTACACATATATAATATCAAAGATTTCGAAGATGGTATAATTGGTGAGGTTATTAAATAATGGCTAAAAAAATAACCAAGTGGGAACCCGAAAATTTTGAGCTTGAAATGACAACTCATTGGTCATTTCCGAAACGTGGTGATTGGGCTACTCACGATGCTAAATGGCGTGGTAACTGGTCGCCGTACATTCCCCGAAATATAATACTCCGATATTCGCAAGAGGGAGATATGATTCTTGACCAGTTTGCAGGTGGAGGTACAACTCTTGTTGAAGCAAAACTACTCAACCGTGATATTGTCGGTGTTGATGTTAATGATGTTGCTCTTGCAAGATGTAAGGAAAAGACCGATTTTGAACACGAAGGTGCAAACGGTAAAGTGTATATCCGTAAAGGTGATGCAAGAAATCTTGATTTTCTTCCCGACGAAAGTATTGATTTAATTTGCACTCATCCACCTTATGCGGATATTATTCAATATAGCGAAGATATTCCCGAAGATTTATCTTTGCTGAAAGTAAAAGATTTCATAAAAGAAATGAACACGGTTGCAACTGAAAGCTACCGTGTTCTGAAAAAAGATAAATTCTGTGCTGTTCTTATGGGTGATACTCGTCAAAAAGGTCATATGATACCTATGTCATTTGATGTAATGAAAGCCTTTCAGGATGCAGGATTCAAACTGAAAGAGCTGATAATCAAAGAGCAACACAACTGCAAAGCAACAGGTTATTGGAAAACCAATAGTGTTAAATACAACTTTCTGTTGATTGCACACGAGTATTTGTTTGTGTTTAAAAAGTAAGCATTACACTAACTCACGTTCGGACAATCCATTATAAAACATTTTTCTGCCTGAATAATTCCAGTAGGCACAATCTTGTTCCATAAATAACCACTTAATTGCTAAAAGAATTATTTGAATAGGATGGAGTTTTCCTTCATAGTCACAAAAATATGCTTTAATGTCTGATAAATCAGCATCTTCGCATTCATATATTGCAATGATAGCGTTTTTGACTTTATTATATTCATCTGAGTAATTGTTTTTACAAAATGATAAAGCATCAAAAATATCTTGGTGACTGGGGTTGCTGTATTTTCTATTCTTTTTGAATGACATTCCTTCGATATTAACTGTAAAATCAAACCCTTTGTTTAACTGAGTCGGTCGCTTAAGATATATCCCATATTCACCATATGATTCAACATTATATTGGTATCTGGATGCCTCACTGCCGTTTCCTGTTCCGGGAAGTTCGTTCAAAAAACGTTCAATTAAAGTTTTTCTTTTAATTAATCTACCGCCTGATGTTAGTTTAAAGTCAATAACATGAAATGGCATAATTATTCCTCCCAAAATTTTTTGTTGGTTATATTTTATAGCATAATAGATTTTGCGAATGTTGTCAAGGAAAATGATTATGCTAATCGTTTAAAGATATTTATACTTACATTTTCTCGAAGCTTATTTACTCAAAAACGTTAAACAACATTATATCGTGTAACGATATGAAAAACTGAAAACTTAACACAAGTCTCAAAGTCCTTGATATACAACAGTTTTCAAGGGCTTTTTGTTATCTCTTGACACACTCTTATTTATCCTAAAAACTGTGTTTCGACGCCGATTTGACGGCGAGAGATGTGTTTTAGGTTCAGAATATTTGAAAAAGTTGCTTAAATAATCAAAAATTATAGTAACGACCCTGTAATCATCAAGATTGCAGGGTCTATTTATATGCGGAACTTTACAAGGAATTGTTCCAATGAAAATTCCGTCGAATATAGTTATAATATGGAATGGAGTGAAAATTTGGATAGATATGGAGGTGTTAACATCCAAAACTTAACACCTGAAAGTTTGAATGAAGTCTACGCAGAACTGATTGATTTAATCGGAATGGACAATATGCTTATAATCTACACTCATTACAAAGGTCAGCAGATTACATATCCGGTTAAGCTTTGGTCAAAGGACTACATAGTCAAGCAGATAAGAAATGAATACAACGGTCATAATGTTGGTGAACTTGCAACAAAGTATGGTTATTCAGACCGATGGGTCAGAAAGATTGTTAATGATAAGTGATAAAGGAGCTATAAAAATGGGAAATCATCTTGTTGAAACATTTTCGTTAGGAAAAGTGGTAACCACAAGTGAAAAGATTGTTAAATTATACGAAAAATATCAAGTAAAAGGAAAATATCTTTATAAGCAGTTGGGTAATGTTCTTCCTGTAAGCAAAAGAGTACAAATAGAACTTTCTGACCACTATACTACTGCCTGGATTTGGATTGATAATTTTAGATGGGTAGAGTTTCCGCTAAGTCAAGCAACTAATTTAATTAAAACTCTTCCATCAGGTTTAACGTGGGGTGCAGTGAAATCATCAATTCATTATGAAGTTCAAGATGAAAAATATACAAGTAAAGAGTTTAGAAAAGAGATAGATAAAGAACTTGAATTTGGCTTAGATAGATTGGGTAATCTTTTGTTGGCAAACCAAGAGGAAATATATAGATTTGTAACCGAAACTAACAGAAACAAAAGTAAAAATGTTGCAGATAAAGATACAATTAAGCAGAACCTTAAAAGACTAGGATTATACAATATAAGCAATATTGATGATTAAGGAGATTTCTGATTATGGCAAATGTTTATGATAAAAAGAAAGAAGAACAAGCAAATAAAGCGCTTAGAAAATATGAAATTAAAGATAAGATTATCAATGCCGTAAATCCTTTGAAGATTATTGGTGATGTATCAGATGTGACTGAAAAGGTTTTTGATAAATTGGGTGGAGCCTTTGATTCAATATCGAAAAAAATAAATAAGGAGAAAAAATAATGGGTTTTTTAGATTTAATATTTGGCTTGTTTGAGGTGGCTTCTAACAAGGCACAAGAAATGCAAAAAGAAGCTGATAAAATGGCGGCTAAGTCAGATGATGAACTTAGAAATGCATATCGCAGTTCAAATTCAAGCACAAGGTATGCAGCAGGTAGTGAATTTAAATCAAGAGTTGAAGCTCAGAAAAGTAATTTAGGTAACAATAAATCTCAACAGCAACTCAAATCTATCGCACAGGATGAATCACGTAGCTTGTCTGAAAGAAAAGCAGCATACGATAAATATAAAGAGAACAAGAATAAGTAATTAACATATCGATATAAAATTTATACCCTTAGTAGTTAAGACTGCTAAGGGTATTTTTATGCCCAAAACAAGGAGGTCAACTATGTCAATATTTAAAGTAAAAATCATTGAAACACTCGAAAGTGAGGTGAGCATCGAAGCGGATAACCTGAGTGATGCGATTCAGGAAGCGGAGGAACGTTGGCATAATTCTGTCTACATTCTGACCGGCGATAACTTTGCCGATGTAACTTTCAAGTCTGCAGAGTTTGTGAGTTCCTGAGTTCCGCACCGAATTCCTTTCCCTTATCATCAAAATCTGACCCATTTATATGGAAATCAAGGAGGTTTTTAAATTGCTCATTTTTTCGCACATTTTGAACCGCAAATTCAAACTCGACCCCAAACTTTGGTTCTTCCTATCTATCTAAATTAAACTCTTTACTTGGCAGTTAATCATATTTTAAAATTGGAGGTATTTTTTATGAAATCAGTAACAACAACCATAATTACGGAAGCAACTTTCAGCGATGATGGCAGACACAGATATGCCCTTAAAAAGGTATGGAACGGTAGCAGACCCTTAGCGTTGATAGTGTCGAAATCAGCCGGTAGTGATGACGGTGTGTTTGAAACATTGACACAGACAATCATCACAAATAATCTGTATAAGCTCGGCTACGGCGGTTTCTGCCTATGCAATCTCTTTTCTTCAATTAATGATAAAGAGACGGATAAGGACAATATTCAGACCATCAAGGAGCTTGCTAACTCAAAGGATTATCCGGATATCATTATCTGTTGGGGCTGTCTGTCGGCTAGTAAAGAGAGCATTCAGGAACAGGCTATCAAGGTTGTAAATATTCTTGCAAACGTCAAAAAGAAGAACATCTACACCGTTTCAAACGGTATAGCAACAAACTGTCATCCCTTGTCACCGTCTGTAAGAAAGTCATTTGATATAGTACCGTTTGAGTTCGCATCCGAGGAAGGAGTGAAAGCTGAATGAAGTGGTTTATATTTGGCTTTGTGAGCACATTCGTAAGCCTTATAGCTATAAATAAATGTATGGAGAGGAGCGATACCTGATGATTGTATCAGCATTCACAGCACTTTCAGCGGCAACAATAACAAGTATTGAATTATGGGTAGCCGGATGTTCTGCTGCTATATCACTCTACACCGGAACGAAGATTCCGAAGAACAGGAGAAAATAATGATAGTAATTAATAAGGTTGAAGATGTTCCTGTATTCATAGGTTTAGTTGCTTTGACTGAATTCTTAAAAGATAAGGTTAAAAGTACGCTCACAACACTTGAAACAGATAATCTTGCTCCATATGGCAGTATATTTGTGATACAGTCAGATATGGACTGGGATATATCAAAAGAGATAGGACTGACAGAACCATTGAAAGATACACCTGTAGAGTTCGCAGAGATACATACTTTAGAAAACGGTCATGGTGTCACAATTGACGTGTTCCATGGCTGTTTTTGTTTGTCTAACAGCTTTTCATTTGATGTGTATTGCCCGATGTATATGATGCATGAGAAGGCTTTTTATGAATGGACTGATAATTTAGTTGGAGGTAAGAAATGAGATTTCAAAACACAGCATACATGACAAACGGATTCAGCGAAAGAATACCGGCAGCACAAAAACTTATGATTCTTGACGGTATAAATAATGCAAGACTCTTTCCTGAGTGTGACTACTTGCAGGTGTTCAAGCTGATGCCAACCGACCATGAGGGCAGAAGGGCACAAAAGATTGTGCATACTCAGGAGCAACCGCCGTATGAGAAAGAGTACATATTGTTGACTGATGAAATTGTCACAGAAAAGGTATTCGTCATAGATGACGAAACACATCATACATTCTTGCTTGCAGAGGAATACTAAAAAGCAATCCCATCTCGCACCAAAGGGTGTGGGATGGGATATTCGTAATGATGTTATTTTTTTCGTCAGTATTTAAAATATATCGTTGCAGTTTTTCGCAAGGTCAACCCTAATAAAATACAATTTGCCGTCGATAATTCAGAAATCTGAACTAAAACTGTTTTTATGTTTTTTCTATTTCTTCTTTTTTGTTGTCGGGATCGTCGATATCGTCGACATTAGCTGATTCTAATGTTTCATTATTTAAATCTTCAAAGAATAATTCATAAAACTCAACACGGCTCTCATAGTTGTGAAAATAGATTTGCAAACAGCCATTACCAATTATTGTTCCTTTAACAATATCATCTAAATGTTCTAATAAAAAATCACTTACTAAATTTTCGCATCGTCTTTTAACAAATAAAACAGCATCAGGGAAAATTTTGGTGCATTCCTCACAGAGGTCAAAGCTTTCAAAAAATTTGTTTTTCTTGACATAATTTATTACATAATCTTTTTTACAGAAATAGATTAATTCATCATATGTATTATTTGATTTTCTATCATCATTATAATCAATTTCTAACCTTTTATATCTTTCTAATAATTCATTTCTTTTTGATCTAACATAATCTCTTATATAATCTTTTCCGGTATCAATGAACGGAACGGTATAAAAGAAGTCTTTTTCAAAACTCTCATTAACCCTTTGAGCTAATTCTTTAAATGTATTCATTGTTTTGTTATGAAATTTAACGTCATAATAAACAATTTCAATCATTCGTTCAATGTAAATGCTTCTGGGTAAATCAGTTCTTTTAGTTTTTACCTCGTTGGTTGCTGGTATAATAGCAGTTTCAATATGATTTTGTGTGTCAGAATGCATAAATTAACCTCCTGAAAAATTTTTCAAAAAAATTTTTTCGAATTATAAATTGTTGACTTTTTCATAATTTGAATTTCGAAGCGATAAAACGCATTTGTTTTAAGGGGTAAATGATTAATTGCGTAAAAATTATAATTGGTAAAGGGGTGTTTAGGCGAATTTGACGTTAGAAAGTGATGTGTTGATTACACGTGGAAACATAACAACTACACATTAAAATAATTGGTAATAGAAACAATTTTAAGACTATTTTATACCTATTGACTTAAAAAATCAAGTGTGATATTTTATAGCCGCAATCAAAAAATGACTGCAAAAATCTGATGGTGAGAGGAGGTGCGAACCATGAAATTAAAAACCATCAAATCGCCGGAAAATCCGGAAGAAAGAATTTTTAATTTAATTTGTAATT
The DNA here is from genome assembly GCA_045602345.1 of Acutalibacteraceae bacterium. Classification (GTDB taxonomy): domain Bacteria; phylum Bacillota; class Clostridia; order Oscillospirales; family Acutalibacteraceae; genus DTU089. Next base: position 11,478 of record JAZSBI010000189.1, read on the forward strand.
ATGCGGATATATACCGCAATCAAAATGAAGAAAAATATGTAATATTTAAATATAAGAATGATAAGGAGCTTGCATTTCTCTCTAATGTATCTGAAATTGAAAATAGAATAAGAGAAATTTGTTTTAATGAGCTCGACAAAATTGTAAAGAAAAACTGCGTTGATAGTATCTACAAAACTATTCAGATGCAGGCAAATAGAACAACAACTGATGTTGTTCCTACTGTAAGAAGATGCTATTTTGACGGCAACCAAGTAATATATAATTTAGATAATGACTATGCGGTATTAATAAATAGTATTATATGCAGACCGCTGAACAAGAGTAATTTTGATTTTAAGGTCAATTTTTATGTTAATGATGGCTTTCAAAATCAAGTAAAACCAATATTCAAAAACTCTGAAACCTTACCCCAAATGTTAGGTAAGCTGATGAATGTATCAGGTGATGACTTGTTTTTGCTTAGTGTTTATGTTGTTTCATTATTTTTTGACAATATAACTCATCCGATAATTATTTTCAACGGTGAGCATGGTGCATGTAAGAGTACGGCAATGAGAATGATTTGCAAAATCATTGACCCAGACTCAAAAGAGCTTCTTGCTTTCCCTGAAAAAAAGGATGACCTAATCAATACATTATATAATGGTTACTTTGTTGCTTTTGATAATGTTTCTGTCATAAAAAATGATATTAGTGATATTCTCTGTAAAGCCGTTACAGGTAGCAGCATAAACAAAAGAAAGCTGTATACCGATAATGATGAGGTTGTTTTGAATATTAAACGACCAATTGGTATCAACGGAATAAGTATTGATATGTCACAGTCTGATTTGATTGACCGTTCAATAATAATTGATTTTAAACGTCTTTCATGTAATAAAAGAATGACCGATGCACAGGTGTTCGGATTGTTTAATGAACTCCTACCCAATATTTTGGGTGAAATATTTACATTGATTAAAAAAGTATTGAAAATTAAAAATTCTATATCAGTTGAGCATTTGCCACGCATGGCGGATTTTGCTCATTTAGGATATTGTATTGCAGAAGCTATGAACAAAGGCGATGGAAAACGTTTCCTTGAAGTGTATTCTAATAACAATTTAAAAGCTGTTCAATCTACGCTTCAAAACTCGTCACTTGTTACATCTATATTAGAATTTATGAATGATAAGACAGATTGGAAGGGTTCGGCTACAGATTTGTTAGAAGAATTATTGAATACATTTTCTGTCGGTACAGTTCCCGGTGATTTTCCGACAACAACCAACTCCTTGTCACGTGCCATGAGTAAATATAAGCACGACCTGAGCAAGTTAGGAGTCGAAGTTACAATAGGTCGAGCCAAAGACCGTTATATCATTTTGAAAAACATGAAAGGAAAAGATTATTATGGAAAATAATGACGATAAATTAATTAGAAAATTACGTAATAGTGTATTAAATATTGAAGACTTTTCACCTGAGATGAAAAAATTGGCTAAAAAGTTTTTTTACGGAGATCAATCAGTTCTTCAAGCATATGAACTCATGTGTTTTGTATATGATGAGTCACAAAGAGATGAATCGGAAGAAGATCTTGTATGGATATATCAAAAAGAGTGGTCTTTTAACAGAGCCGGAGTTCACTACGGCATGATTGATGCATATTCTTCTTACAATAAAAACGGTGAAGAATATATACTTTTTGAGCTTATTTATAGTCCAGGAGTTGTAAAACTTATTCGTTTTAAACTTGATTCCAACGATGTTGTTTCCAAGGGAATAATACTATCTTTTGGAAACAGATTTAATCTAAAAGAATTGATCGGTCAATATGTTAAGTTTTATGTAAGAAACAAAATAGACGATAAAAGAAATGTATTTTCAACTATAACAGAATTTTATTTTGTTCCCGACGAGGAATTAGATTTTATTAAAGAAGCAGAAATATTGATAAACAATAAAATCTGCGACCCTGAGAAGGATTTTTAAATGATATTTTAAGAGCTTGTATCCAATTTAGATATAAGCTCAACAATAAAAACAACTAAATTTATCTAGGAGGTAATATTTATGAATAAGATGAAAGAATATTTTGATTTAATTAGCCATGTAGAGGAAAATCTTTTTTGTACCAACGAAGATGGTGATTGGTGCATGGTAGAAAGCCAAGACTTTGACCATACCGGTGAAATGCCTATATACATTCTTGATGCAAGAATGTCTAAAATGAATGCAAACAATAAATTTAATGTTATATTTATTGCCATTCAGCCATCAGGTAAAATACTGAGATTTACTAAACAGTATGATTACTACGATGAAGATGGACGTAATATATTGCCGTCGAAAAGACACTTTTCGATGACAATATCAAGATATGCTCGCATTAAAGTCAAAAAATGCAGACAGAGAAACGGAGAAGAAGTTCTTCGCGTTATTGAATTCCGTATTACTCCAGATGAAGAAATCTTGGAAATTATCAATGAAATAAACGAAACAAGCATAGAAGGCGAAAGTGTAGCCTAAGTTAAAATCTCGGGCTGTCGAAATCTAAAATTCGATAGCCTGAGTTCAAATAAATTTATATTTAAAGGAGAATTTATTATGTATTCTAAAGAATTTGAAAAACTAATTAAAATTGTCGAAAACAAAGTTGTCTGCGGTATTGATTACGAAAGCTGGCATGAATCTGAAACATGGAAAATCGACCATAAGGAAGTCGGAGGCCAAGCGGTCTTAGGAAGACAAGTTAAGG
>JAZSBI010000190.1:0-2307 GCA_045602345.1 Acutalibacteraceae bacterium
AACGTTGATATTGTTTATATCTGCAAAAGCTATGAGGGTGAATTAAAATGTCAGGCAGGCGAGGTAGAGAATTTAAAATTCTTTGATATTTCTGCTTTACCTGATAACATTTTTAAGCCTAATTTGCCGGCAATTGAAGAATATGTTTCAAAGTATAAAAATGGTGACAGATTATGATTAAAATAGATGCAGGGGATTTCTTCCTTATTGAGCCGAGTGAAGAATATGCAGAGCAGATTGCTGAATATAAACGGGTTTTTCTTGATGCAGACTCTTCAATGGATGGTTGCGGGCCTCTTCGTAGATGCGAGGATTCATTTACATATATTGAAGAATGCGAAAAGTACACATCTACCGAAACACTACCCGAAGGCTTGGTTTTAGCAACTCAGTTTTTCTATATCAGAAAGGCTGATAATAAACTTGTAGGTATGTTACAGGTGCGCCATTATTTCAATGACTATCTTTCAAAGTTTGGCGGTAATATCGGGTATTCAATAAAACCCAATGAAAGAAGAAAAGGCTATGCAACATCAATGCTGAAAGCTGTTATTCCTTATTGCAAGAGAATCGGTCTTGATAAGATTCTTATAACCTGTATTGATGGCAATATAGGCAGCGAGAAAGTAATACTCAATAACGGTGGTGTATATGAATCCACTGTAAATGAGCCAGATATGAAACGAAATCTGAAAAGATTTTGGATACACTTATAAAGGATAATAAAATGAAAATCATAAATACTTGCGAAAAAATTAAATCAGTTTTTGCTGACGGCTTTGATATTAACTTGTGGCGTGAATATGCAGGGGAAATATCAAAGGAACTGCCGTCAAAATGCGAAAATGATGCTAAAGGCTATAACTTTGATAAAGAGGTTAAGCCTGTTCTCAAAATGGCTTTGAATGACGAGAAAATCGATTTTGTGAACAAGAGCTTCAATGCTGTTATGGATACGTTGAATGGGAATCTTTCAAAGTTATTTGATAGTGAGCCGGATATTAATATTATTCTGTATCTTGGTCTTTGTAACGGTGCCAGTTGGGCAACCACCCTTGGCGGTGAAAATACAGTTTTGTTAGGCATTGAAAAAATTATTGAGCTTAACTGGAGCGATGAAACAAATATGCGTGCCCTTATCTTGCACGAAATCGGTCATTTGTGGCATAAGTTAAACGGAAATCTTTATTTACCGGACTTCTCTAAACGCAGAAAAGCAATTCAGCAACTCTATCAAGAGGGTGTTGCTATGGTTTGCGAACAGATTTTGTGTGATGAAGAATTTTATCATCAAGATAAAGACGGTTGGCTTGAGTGGTGCTATGCTAATGGGAACCAAATAAAGAAAGAATATCTCCGTCGCCTTGATGAAAAAGAAAGTGTTCAGGATTTCTTCGGCGATTGGCAGAGCTACAACGGTCATTCTGATGTGGGCTATTTTCTCGGTTGCAGGTTTGTCCGTCATCTTATGAAGAAACATTCACTAAAAGAAATTGCAGGTTTGAAATACAGAGCAATAAACAAAGCATTTACAGAGTTTGCAAATACGATTATCGAACCACTCAAGCTCGAAGACTACCACAAGTGTTCGAATATCTGGAACATGAAAGCGCAACCGCTTGCTGAAAAGTGGAGAGAGGAAATTGCATCGGGCAATCGACTTGTTTTTGTTTATAAAATCAATGGTGAGTTTATCGGTGAGGGTGCTTTGGTTTTGGAAACAGCCGACCCTGATTACACCATCCCGTGTCAGCGTGTTTATGTTTCAAGAATGATTGTTAAAAAGGAATATCGTGGTCGTGGTATCGGCAGCGAGATTCTTGAGTTCCTCATAAACAAAGCCACAGAAATGGGTTTTTCTGAAATAACAATCGGTGTTGATAAGGATAACGAAAACGCCTTGCACTTATACAGAAAATACGGCTTTACAGAGGTGTTGTTTGATGGTGCAGACGAAGACGGCGAATATTATAAACTGATGAAAAGGATATAAGTTGAAAATCTGACAGGAGCTGATTTTATGAGTTTTGATTTTAAGACAGCGGTTAAGCTTTATAAAGAAAATCCTACAAGTGAGAGGTTGAGCGAGGTTGCGGAGAAGCTTCTCTCTGAAATGACTCTTAAAGAAAAAATCCGTATGATGCGTGGTCACGCTATGGGTGTAACAATTAAAAATGTTTTCACTCGTGGCAGGTACTATAATGGTGAGGCTTATCCTGCAGGCGGTTGCAAAAGGCTTGGTATTCCGCCTGTTCTTTTCACAGATGGTCCTCGTGGTATTGTTATGGGTAAATGTACTTGTTTTCC
>JAZSBI010000191.1:0-10149 GCA_045602345.1 Acutalibacteraceae bacterium
CTTATCATAGGTTGAAAACCAATGCATTATTGGGATTACACAAGCATAGGCAGCGTGGCTTTTCTGACCAAGGAAAAGTATGCCGTGCTCCTTGCAATCCGCTTGGCTATAAACATCAAGAGCTTTTGGACCAAAGCTTACGGGAAATGCGTAGCCTTTGCAACCAAATAACCCTGCCATTCTTTTCGCTTCATCTCTCATATCGTTAACGGGTACCATATAGCCATCAAAAAGCTCAGGATGATTAGCAGAGAAAATGCAATAATATGGAGCTTCATAGTTATAATTCATATGATAGTCCCCTGCCCAAGGAAAGAAATCATCAGTTATAAAGTTACCAAAAAGGCCGGGCGGAAATTCAGAGTTCCCCATACACCCTGCAAGGTGATATAGGCTTGAATTATAGAAGCTTTCAATTATTTTATCTTGAAGAGTTACTTTAGATAAAGCAAAGAAGTTTCGCCATTTCTCTTCTGTTTTAACTTTATCACTTTTATAATCGCAAGTGTTAACCATTTCGACTGACTTATTTATGTAATCCTCTGCATCAAAATTTGTAACAACCGATATGCAATAACGAATAGCTTTAAAACCATCTGATATGTTTGAATCAATCTCTCTGCAAGACACAGCCACAGCAGATTGCCTTGATACATCTGCACCACAGAATTTACGATAACTGCATTTCACGCCATTGTTTTCAATTTCATTATTCTCCGAATCACAGGTGTTAGGCAGCTTAATACAAACATCGTGGAAAGCTTCCGTTTCAGGTGCTTTAATTTCAAAATAAATACGGTTTTCGGGAGCAACAAAAAACTCAATTTCAGTATTTCCGAATTTACACTTAAGAAGACCTTTATCGAAATATTGTTTAATGTTGTATTGCTCTAAATTGATATTACCAACTATTAAATCACCAACGGTTTTTATACCGCCGTCTTTATGAACTCCGTTTACAAATTTCCAAAAATCGCATTTTGAAATGTGAATAACCAGGTTCTTTTCGTCATTATCAAAAACAACGCCCAGGTCACCATTACCACACATTGCGCCTGCAGGAATTTTATAAACAGTACCGGTATCTGTTATGTTTACCGGTTTTGAATTTATCTCGTTAAAATAACTGTTCATATATACATCACCAATTAAACATTATAAAATTTTCAACATATTAAATCAAGAGATAATCTCATATTAATAGCAAACACTTACATCTCCCTTCACAAACAGAAGTATAACAGAATAGCATTAAAAGCATTCTATTCATAGCAATTTTTTTCGAATTACAAAATTTAAACTATAGAAAAATACTGTTTTATATGATACAATTGTTTTCCAAACTAAAAAAGTAAAACCAACACATACAAAAAACTAAGAATTATTATGAAAAAGAAAGGATCATCTGTTTTCAATGGAACAATATAATGTAACAGGCATGAGTTGTGCGGCATGTAGTGCACGCGTAGAAAAAGCTGTTTTAAGTGTCCAAGGTGTTACTACTTGTTCGGTAAGTCTTCTCACCAATTCAATGGGCGTGGATGGTACTGCCAGCGAAGAAGCAATTATTGATGCAGTTCAAAAAGCCGGTTATAATGCATCTAAAAAAGAAACAAAAAACAATTCAGCAAACGCAGAAGCTGATGCTTTGGTTGATAAAGAAACACCTGTGCTTTTAAAAAGGCTTGTTTCTTCCCTGGCTTTTTTGCTTTTGTTAATGTATTTATCAATGGGACACACAATGTGGAACTTTCCTTTACCTGCTTTTTTAGAGAACAACCCCATTGCAATTGGTTTTTTGCAAATGCTGTTATCCGTAATTGTAATGGGTATCAACTATAAATTTTTCACAAATGGTTTTAAGGGGCTTATTCACCGCTCACCTAATATGGATACCCTGGTTTCCCTTGGATCTGCTGCATCGTTTGTATACAGCGTTTATATACTATTCAAAATGATGGTATCTGCAACCCCTCAAGACTATCTTCACGAATTTTATTTTGAGTCTGCTGCAATGATACTAGCACTAATCACCCTGGGTAAATTGTTAGAAGCAAGGTCAAAAGGAAAAACAACCGATGCTTTAAAAAGTCTTATAAAGCTTGCTCCTAAAACTGCAACTGTAATCCGTAATGGAAGTGAATTGACAATTTCTGTTGATGATGTTCTTGAGGGAGATGTATTTGTAGTTCGTCCGGGCGAAAGCATTCCCGTTGATGGCATTGTACTTGAAGGTAATAGTGCGGTTGATGAATCTGCATTAACCGGTGAAAGTATTCCCATAGAAAAAGGTGTAGGAGATACTGTAAGTGGTGCTACAATAAATCGTTTTGGTTTTATAAAATGCCGTGCAACCAGAGTGGGTAAAGATACAACGCTTTCACAAATCATCAAAATGGTAAGTGATGCGGCAGCAACAAAAGCTCCTATAGCAAAAATTGCAGACAAAGTATCAGGTGTTTTTGTGCCTATTGTTATTTCCATTGCAGTTGTTGTATTGATTATATGGCTTATTCTTGGTGCAACAGCAGGTTTTGCATTGTCAAGAGCAATTTCAGTGCTTGTTATCAGCTGCCCTTGTGCTCTCGGACTTGCTACGCCGGTTGCAATTATGGTTGGTAACGGCAAGGGTGCCAAAAACGGAATCCTTTTCAAAACAGCTGCCTCTCTTGAAATTGCGGGACGCACGAAAATTGTCGCGATAGATAAAACAGGTACAATTACCAAAGGCGAACCCGATGTTACAGATATCATCGGCAATGAAGAACTTCTCCAAATTGCATACAGTCTTGAAATAAAAAGCGAGCATCCATTAGCAAAAGCTATTGTTAAATTTGGGAAGGAATCAAAAACACCCCTTTGGGAAACAAAGGACTTTGAAATTTTCCCCGGTGGCGGACTAGTTGCCACACTTAATGGAGAAACCATATGTGGTGGTAATGCTGACTTTGTCAAGAAGTATGCAAGTATTACAAAAGGTGTTCTGGAAAAAGCCCAAGCTCTTGCTAACGAAGGTAAAACCACAATATTCTTTGCTAAAGAGAAAGAAGTTCTCGGTATTATTGCTGTTGCAGATATGATAAAACCGGATAGCACTCAAGCAATTACAGAGCTTAAAAATATGGGTATACATGTTGTTATGCTTACCGGAGACAATAAAATTACTGCAGAAGCTATAGGGAAACAAGTTGGCGTAGACGAAGTTGTTTCACAGGTAAAACCCGATGGAAAAGAAACAGCCATTCTTAAATTACAAAAAGATGGTAAAGTGGCTATGGTCGGCGATGGCATAAATGATGCACCTGCTTTAACCCGTGCTGACACAGGAATTGCAATAGGTGCAGGAACAGATGTTGCTATTGATGCCGCAGATGTTGTTCTTGTTAACAGCAAATTATCTGATGTAGCTGCAGCAATAAGACTTAGTCGTGCCACACTACAAACAATCCGCCAAAATCTTTTTTGGGCTTTTATATACAATGCAATATGCATACCTATAGCTGCAGGTGCTTTTGTATGGGCTGGTTTGACTCTGAACCCTATGATTGGTGCAGCAGCAATGAGTTTGTCCAGTTTTTGTGTGGTCACCAATGCGCTCAGATTGAATTTGTACAATATTCACTCAACAAAAAAAGATAAAAAAATCAAACAACACACAAGAAAAATTAAAAATCCAAAGGAACAAAAATCAACAGAGAAAACAATAAGCATTGAAGGTATGATGTGCCCCCATTGTGAGGCCAGAGTAAAAAAAGCGCTTGAAGAAATAGAAGGTGTTTCTTCAGCTATAGTAAGCCATACAGAAGGCACAGCAATTGTAACAATTATATCTCCAATTTCAGATGATATTCTTACATCCGCTATTACCGAGAATGGTTATAAGGTTATTGGAATTAATTAAGTTTTCAACTTGTGTACAACATAAAAATACACAAGAGCAAGGTGCAATTTTTGCACCTTGCTTTTAATTTGTTCTTTATTTAAAAACAACTTGGCAACACCCGTAATAATAACCGACTGCTCAAAACATCATATGCCTAAACCGGATTTAACCATTCAATTATTGGTACACCATTTCAATATAATCGTTGAAAGATTTATAAACTTATGATATCATAGCAGTAGCATGTCTGAAAGTAGGAAAACTCCATGAATTATCTTAAATATGTAAATATAAAGCAGGGTTCAAAATCTCTGCACAGGTTTTCTCAGGGTAACACTTTGCCTCTGGTACAACGACCCTTTGGTTTTGCAGCATTCAGCTTACAAACTGAAACTTCAAGAGGAAGCTGGTACTATCACCCGGATGACCGTTCAGTTGAAGGTATTCGCCTTACCCGTCAGCCAAGTCCCTGGATTAGCGACCATAGTGCATTTACAATAATGCCACAGACAGAAAAGCCTTATGTAGATTTTGAAGATTGTTGGTCAGGTTACGACCCTGAAAAAGCAATTTTACAGCCCCACTATCTTAAATGCTATCTTAAACGTTCTTTCTGTGATTTTGAGCTTACCCCTACTGAATATGGTGCTTGTATAAGGCTCAGCTTCAAGAAAGATTTTGATCGTTATTTGTCAGTTTTACCTGTTAAATACAATTGCGAATATGAGTATGATAAAGAGAACAACCGTCTTTATTGTTGGACAGACTGTAACCGTGATAAAAAGAGCCACGACAAAGGCACTATCAAAGGTTATTATGTTTTCCAGTTTGATGCAGATTCTGTTGATGTTGACAAAATTCTCATGGGTAGCAAAGACACCTGTGACACCGAATACAATCTTCACACCAAAGGCGAAGGAACAGGTATTCACATTGCTTTAAAGAAAAAGAATGTCACTTTTACAGTTGCTACATCCTTTATAAGCTACGAGCAGGCATTAAGAAATCTTCAGCACGATTCTGTTTACAATAGCTTTGATGAGCTTAAAGATGAGAATGAATGTATCTGGAACGAGTACCTCAGCAAAATTGAAATAGATGCTGACGAAGATATAATGAAAACCTTCTACAGCTGTATGTACCGTACATTCCTCTATCCCCACAAAGCTTATGAGCCCGATGAAAACGGCAATCCAATTCACTATTCACCTTGTGCGGATAAGGTTATTTCCGGCGTAAGATATACCGACAACGGTTTCTGGGACACATATCGTACAAACTATCCTTTCTATGCAATTGTAGCAAAGGACATTCTTCCTGAAATTATAGAGGGCTATATTCAGGATTATATAGATGGCGGATGGCTCCCCCGTTGGACTGCAGGTGATGCCAAAAACTGTATGCCCAGCACCGCAATTGATGCGGTAATTGCAGATGTTGCCACAAGAAATCTGATTTCAAAGGATTTACTTGAGATTGCATTTCAGGGAATGGAGCACCATGCTAACAAATCCTCTACAGTACCTGCTTATGGCAGAGAGGGTTGTGAGGAATATCTTGAGCTGGGTTATGTTCCCTGTGACAAATTCAGCGAAAGTGTAAACCTTACACTTGATGCGGCATATTTTGATGATTGCCTTGCAACTGTTGCGGGTATTCTTGGCTACGAAGACAAGAAAGAAAAATACCATGCTCGTGCCAAGAATTACAAGAATATTTTTGATAAAGAGACAGGCTTTATGAGGCCCAAGGATTCAGAGGGCAAATTCAAACCTGATTTTGACCCCATAAGATGGGGCGGAGATTATACCGAAGCCTCAGCATGGCAAACAAGTTTTGCCGTACAGCACGATATTGATGGCCTTGCAGCACTTTATGGCGGCAAGGATGCCCTTATAAAGAAGCTTGACGAATTATTTGCTACACCTGCTGAATACAGAGTTGGTGGCTACAACTACGAAATACACGAAATGACTGAAATGGCAGTTTGCGATTGGGGACAATGTGCAATTTCTAACCAGCCAAGCTTCCATATTCCCTTTATTTATACATATCTTGGCGAGCCTGAAAAAGCGGAATATTGGCTTAAAAAGATATGTGCAGAGGGCTTCTCCTGGAAGGATGACGGCTTCCCCGGTGACGAGGATAATGGTTCAACAGCTGCCTGGTATATTTTCAGCTGCCTTGGTATTTATCCCATCACTCCCGGTAAACCCATTTATACCAACAACAAACCGATGGTTGATAACATTCGCATTCTAGGTAAAAAAGTTGATTTCCAGAAATACGAAAATATAGTTACATACGAAGAAATAATGAAAGAAATTGAAGGATAAGAGGTAGATTTATATGCACAAAAAACTTGCGCTTACTCCACCTATGGGTTGGAACAGTTGGGACTGCTACGGTGCAGCTGTAAATGAAGAACAACTGCTTGCCAATGCTGATTATATGGCAAAGCACCTTAAAGACTATGGTTGGGAATATGTTGTTTGCGATATTCAGTGGTCTGAACCTACTGCAAACAGTTTTTACTACAACTACTTTGCACCCCTTTGCATGGATGAATATTCACGCCTTATTCCATCTGTTGAACGCTTCCCCTCTTCTGCAGGTGGTAAGGGCTTCAAGCCTATTGCAGATTACATACATTCTCTTGGCCTTAAATTTGGTATTCACATTATGAGAGGTATTCCGAGACAGGCTGCACACCAGAACACTAAAATCAAATGTGAAGGCGTTACTGCAAGAGATATTGCACATCCATCCAATATTTGTAAGTGGAATCCTGATATGTATGGTCTTCAAACTGATAAAAAAGGCGCTCAGGAATATTACGATTCAATATTTGAGCTTTATGCATCCTGGGATGTGGACTACATCAAATGCGATGATATTGCCAATACAGAAATGTTCCCCGATAATCCATACTCTGCAAGAAAAGAAATTGAAATGCTCAGAAAAGCTATAGATAACTGTGGCAGAGATATGGTACTTAGCCTTTCACCCGGTCCCGCTCCTGTATGGGAGCACGAGCACCTTGCAGCTCACGCAAATATGTGGCGTATGACAGGCGATTTTTGGGACGAGTGGAGCAAGCTACACGCTATGTTTGAGCGTTGCTACGCCTGGCAGGAATATGTTCAGCCCGGTGCTTGGCCTGATTGCGATATGCTCCCCTTAGGAAGAATCCAGATTACTGAAGAAAAGCCCGAGTACAGAGACCGTTACACACGGTTCACCCACGACGAGCAGATAACAATGATGACCCTTTGGGGCATTTTTCGCTCTCCTCTTATGATGGGTGGCGAAATGCGAGATAACGATGAATTCACCCTTTCACTACTTCAGAACAGAGAGCTTATTGATATGCTCAAAAACTCAAACGGTGCAAGACAGTTCAAACGTGAAGAAACTGACGGCAAGGGTGAAATTATCTGGACATCTACAGGTAATAATTGCAAATATGTTGCCCTTTTTAACACAGATGACAAGGAAAGAGAAATCATCTTCGATATTACTGATATTTCAATCGGTGGTGTTAAATACAGCGTTTGGGATATGTGGAAACATGAAGAATACACTGAAACCGACGCAGAATTCTCTGCAAAGGTTAACTCCCACGGTGCAAGACTTTTTAAGATTACTGCTAAATAACCAATATTTGTGTAGTATAACCGAAGAAGTAAGGCTATGTCCAAACTATAAAACGAGGCGTTTTTATGAAATATAATCTTGTTGTTGCAGGCGGTGGTCTTAGCGGTGTCGCAGCTGCAGTAAGTGCCGCACGTGAGGGGCTTAAGGTTTTACTTGTCGAAAAATCAGGTTGCCTTGGCGGTGCAATTGCCAATAATCTTGTTTATCCCTTTATGCCCTATTGGACTAAACCATATTGGGAGAAAAATGTTGAACGCAATTACCTCTCACAAGGTATTTTTAAGGAAATGAAAGAACGTCACGATAAATATGTTGATGATTGCAAGGACCACGAATTTAATTCAGAGTATTTTAAAATCGTTCTTGATGATATGACAACCGAAGCCGGTGTGGATGTTCTTTTTCACGGTGTTGTTTATGATGTTAAAGCCAATGGCAGAACCATAACAGCGGTAGATATAACTGCCAAAGGGCAGAAAATCTCAGCTGAGGCTGATTTCTTTATTGATGCTACCGGTGATGGTGAATTTTTCTGCCTTGCAGGTTGCAATTATCAGTTAGGTAGGGAAAGTGACAACCTCTGCCAACCAATGACAACCTGCTTCCGTATGAGTGGCGTTGACCTTGACCTTTTCACAGAAGAAAGACCTCGTTTGCAGGAGCTTTATAAAGAAAAGCAGACAAAGGGTGAAATAACAAATCCGAGAGAAAACATACTTGTTTTCTTTGGTGTTGGTGAAGATGTTTTGCATTTCAATTCTACTCGTGTTGTAAAACTTGATCCAACAAACCCTTTTGATGTAAGCAAAGCCGAAGTTGTTGCAAGAAAGCAAATCCACGAACTTATAGCTTTTTTAAAGGAAAATTCAAACGCATTCCACGAAAGTGCTCTAATCTCCATAGCTATCGATATAGGTATCAGAGAAAGCAGAAAGCTTAAAGGTGTTCATATCCTTACAGGTGATGAAATTATAAACTGCACCCGTTTCCCTGATTCAATCGCTCTTGGTAATTACGATATTGATATTCACAACCCGTCAGGAACAGGGACAAGCCATAGATTTTTCGGAGATGGTGAATTTTACACGATCCCCTATCGCTCACTTTTACCTAAAGAATATGATAATCTTCTTGTTGCAGGACGTTGCCTTTCTGCAACTCACGAAGCACAGGCATCCGTCAGGATAATGCCAATTTGCTGTTGCCTTGGTGAAGCCGCAGGCACCGCAGCTGCAATAGCACACAAAACCAACACAACCGCACACACAGTTGATATAAAAGCCCTTCAACAAAAGCTGAAGGACAATGGTGCGGTGTTATAAATATCAAACAAATTTTCTCTAATAAAACATATCAACACTCACTTGTGAAAACAAATGTGGTTAAAACAAACAACAAAAAACCTCCTATGGTAGAATTAGCTATCTTAGGAGGCGTTTTTCTGCCTGGAAGTTACAGAAATATAAAACCTCTACTTACTTTGAAATAAGGATCATGTGTTTTTTCCTGCAATGAAGATAATAATAATTTCATTTCACACAATCGGAGATTGTACATATTATGTACAAGGTGGATATATACACCGAACTCTTTAAAAGGAGAATTATAATGGACAAATACAATTTTAATATGGTTGATATGGCAATGCACGTCCCCTCCAATGACTGTCCCTGCAACTGCGTTACAACTAAGTTTCCTGAGGACACTGTTGTTGCCATGGCGTATGTACCCTTTCAACTAGACAAAACAAGTTATTCTGCGGAAAAAGCTTTATGCGAAGGCACACTTTTCCCAGGACTTAACAAGCCTTTTTGTGGAAGAAGTGTTATGAATGGCTGAAAGAACAAAACTTCTTCGCAAGCTTCAAGCAGCAAAATTCGCTGCTTGGGAATTGCACTTATACCTTGACACGCACCCTTGTGATAGGGCAGCAAACGAAATGTTCAGAAAATACACACACGAAGCCAAAATGCTCAAAAAAGAATTTGAAGATAAATTCGGCCCAATAACCGTAACAAGTTCAAACGAAGCCGACTGGCTCTGCGACCCATGGCCATGGGATTTTCAAGGGAGTTGTGACTGATTATGTTTATGTATGAAAAAAAATTGCAATATCCTGTAAACATCAAAAATCCAAACCCAAAGCTTGCTCAGATAATTATAACTCAATATGGCGGTCCTGATGGTGAGCTTGGCGCATCGCTGCGTTACCTCTCTCAACGCTTTGCCATGCCCTACCCAGAATTAAAAGGTCTGTTGACTGATGTAGGTACAGAGGAGTTGGGACACCTTGAAATGATCGGTGCGATTGTTTATCAGCTTACAAGAAATCTTTCTCTTGAAGAGATTAAGAAAAGTGGATTTGACACTTACTTCGTTGACCATACAACAGGCATTTATCCTGTTGCTGCAAGCGGTTATCCCTATACGGCTGCTCAGTTCCAATCTAAAGGTGATGTAATCACCGACCTTCACGAAGACCTTGCTGCCGAACAAAAAGCGAGAACGACTTACGATAACATTCTCCGCCTCGTAGATGACCCCGACGTCCGCGACCCAATCAAATTCCTCCGCGAACGCGAAATAGTACACTATCAAAGGTTTGGGGA
>JAZSBI010000192.1:0-2861 GCA_045602345.1 Acutalibacteraceae bacterium
TTTTTGGCGGAGAGCAAGGGATTCGAACCCTCGAAACGGTTTTGGCCGTTTACACGATTTCCAATCGTGCTCCTTCGACCAGCTCGGACAACTCTCCATCTGTTCAAAGAATTTAGTTATTAAATTCCGCACCTCTCACAAAGTGCCTTGCTATTATAACTAATTGATATAAAAAAATCAAGGGGTTATTGATATTTTTTTATTTTTGTTTTTGGTTGTATAGTTTATTTATTTATGGTATTATTTACACAATATGGTTATTATGTACCACCCACCACCTGCGGTGGTCCCCCCTCCTTTTTGCTCCGCAAAAAAGAGGGATAGAATCGCAACACTTTCACAAAAGGAGAGTTTTTATGAAATTCAAACCCTACCACAAAAGCCTTGAGGATTTGCACATTGGCACTGAAAGCCCCCGTGCGTATTTTATCCCCTACGACAATCTTG
Source organism: Acutalibacteraceae bacterium (assembly GCA_045602345.1). Taxonomy (GTDB): domain Bacteria; phylum Bacillota; class Clostridia; order Oscillospirales; family Acutalibacteraceae; genus DTU089. Next base: position 448 of record JAZSBI010000192.1, read on the forward strand.
AGGATGCACTTTCAGGTGACAGAAACAAATCTTACTATTTAACAAACCTTTGCGGTGATGACTGGAGCTTTAAATTCTTCGACAGCTTTGAAGACTTAGACGAGAATTATCTTACTGCAGATTTTGATAAAAAGGATTTACCCTTGGTAAAGGTACCCGGTAATATTCAGCTTTATAAAGATATTTACCACGATTCTCCCCTTTACTCAAACCTTAAGTACCCATTCCCCACAGACCCACCCCATGTACCTGACGAGAATCCTTGTTCTGTTTTCATTAAGGATTTCGATGTAAGTGCTGAAATGCTCCAGCGGGATAACCTTATCACCTTTGAAGGTGTTTCCTCCTGCTTCTATCTTTTAATTAACGGCGAGTTTGTTGGTTACAGTCAGGTTTCCCACTGTACAAGTGAATTTGATATTTCAAAATATCTTCACGAAGGCAAAAACAGAATTACCGTTGTTGTAGTTAAATGGTGCGATGGCTCATACCTTGAGGACCAGGACTATTTCCGCCTTTCAGGTATTTTCCGTGAGGTTTACATTCTTTCCCGTAGCAAAAACCGCTTGAAAGATGTTTACATAAGACAGAGCTTCAACGAAGACTATTCACTTGCAACACTTACTGTTGAATGTGATTTAGTTGGCAGCTCCCCCATTCTTTACGGACTTGCTTCACCCAAGGGCGATGTTATTGCTACAAGTGAAAGTGCAGATTCTACTTTCACTATTGAAATTCAGAAGCCTTTAATGTGGAATGATGAAACACCTTACGTTTACACCCTTTTCCTTACTGTTGAGGATGAAATTGTACCTTTCCAGCTTGGACTTTGTGAAGTTAAAATCGAAAACAAGGTTTTCCTTGTTAACGGCAAGGGCGTTAAGCTTCGTGGTATTAACCGTCACGATTCAACACTTAACGGCTATGTTGTTACAACTGAGCAGATGATTGAAGATTTACTTCTTCTTAAACGTGCAAATGTTAACTGCATAAGAACCTCCCACTACCCTAACGACCCAAGATTTTTAGACCTTTGTGAAGCTCTTGGCTTCTACATAGTTGACGAGGCGGACATTGAAACCCACGGTATGGGCTTCAATACAGATGCTGACTGGGACTGGATGCGTTGGTCAATGCTTTCAACAATTGACGAATGGGAAGCAGCTTACGTTGACCGTGCAGCAAGACTTTTTGAAAGAGATAAAAACCACGGTTGCGTTGTTATGTGGTCTCTCGGTAATGAAAGCGGTTGCGGTAAAAACCACAGAGCTATGAGAAAATACATAAAATCCCGTGACGAAAATGCTCTTGTTCATTATGAAAACTCCCACCTTGAATTCAAGGCAGTTCCCGAGGGTGAATGCTTTAAAGACATTTCCGATGTAGAAAGCAGAATGTATGCAGGTGTTAATTACATTGACGCTTACTGCAACAATGAAGAATATGACAAGCCCTTCTATATGTGCGAATATGTTTGCTCAATGTCCACAGGTGATGTATATGATTACTGGGAGCTTGTTGACAAATACGATAATTTCTGCGGCGGCTGTATCTGGGAGCTTACAGACCACGCTATAAACATCCCCGATGAAAATGGCAACCCCCGTTACTACTACGGTGGTGATTTCGGTGATTTTCCCAACGACGGAATATGCTGTATTGACGGACTTGTTTTCCCTGACAGAAATCCCCGTCCCGGTTACTATGATATGAAAAAGGTTTACGAGCCTTTCAGAGCAACCTACGAAAACGGAGAACTGACTGTTAAGAGCGTTCGCTATTTCACAAGTCTTTCCGACCTTACTCTTAACTGGAAACTCACTTCCAACGAAAAGGTTCTTGCAGAGGGTGAAATTGAAACACTTGATATTGAACCTCAGAGCTCTGTTACCTACAAGCTTTTTGACGAAAGTGCATACGACCTTTCAGGTGACTGCTTTGTAACCGCCACCATTCACCAGAAAACCGACACCCCCTGGGCAGAAAAAGGTTACGAAGTTGGATTCTTGCAGTTTGAATTAAAAGCAAAAGAACAAGAAGACGACGCTTTCACTAAAAACAAAGTAGTTTTAGATGAAAATGACAGGTATGCCGTTATTACCTGTGGCGATGTTGAATACATTTTTGACAAGCCTTACGGAAGAATTAACTCCATTAAAAAGGATGGCAAGGAATTCCTTGAGGCACCTGTTAAATTCAAAATGTGGCACGCACCTGCTTACAACAGAGGCTCTGTTGACGAATGGTACGCAAACCATCTTCACCACGTTGCACAGAAGACTTATTCAACTGAAATTGAAGAAGGTAACAACAAGGTTATTATAGTTTCCGAAATTGCTCTTGGCGGTCCTGCAAATCCCCCGATTTTAAAGGGCAAGCTCACCCATATTTTCCATGGTGACGGTTCTGTTGAT